>JBDTVD010000016.1:0-22919 GCA_040007375.1 Bacteroidota bacterium
GATTTTGTTTGCGGCCCCTGAGAAGTATCATCAACATATTCCATAAAAAATTTTCTTTGCGTGATTAGGTGACTAAGTGACTAAGTGACGAGGTGACGAAGTGGGGCTTCGATCTCTGTGTGAAAGAGGAAAAAAAGTGATGAGGTGATGAGGTGATGAGGTGAAGAAGTGGGTGATTAAATGATTAGGTGATTAGGCGATTAATTGTGTGAGGAAATGAGCTGATGAGGTGATGAAGTGCATCTTTAGTCTGAACTCCTCAATTCTACATTCTACATTCTGAATTCTGCATTCATTACTCCGAACTAAAAACTACGGACTCATAGCTCAAGGCTCACAACTAATCCTTCACCAGCTTAATCGGAATAAACTCTTCATTACTTCGGAATAATAAAGTGTATGCACCTTTTGAAATATCTTTCAGTGAAAATTGTTTCTCCTGTTTTCCTTCATCCATCGCACCTGAAAAAAGACGCATCACATAATTGCCATTCATATCAATAACATCAAGCAACACATAAGAAGATTGAAAGAGTTGCATTTTAATAGTTAGATCAGATTCAACAGGATTGGGATGGATTGTAACAAAATGATGTTTCGAAAGGAACGCAGGATTTACAGGAACATCAACACTGGAGTCGGAATATTTATATATAGTACTTCCAACACATAACAGATGCTGCGGATCAAGCATCACCATTCTGTCCATGTTTTCACCAAAGGCAGGATATGCAGTCCAGGTAGTTCCTCCATCCTGTGTACCATACATTCCTGGAAACCATTGGCTGCCTACCCAGATAACAGTATCATTTAATGCACCGATAGCACCAAGTTCAGTTGCACTACTAATTCCGAGATTAATTTCTGTCCACGTATTACCGTAATCAACCGTTTTAAAAATTACAGGATTACCTTCAACAGATGCAAAGCCATGACCAGTGCCGGGAAGAAAAAACATTTTCCAGGTAAATGACAATCCTGCAATTGAACAAACCGCCACTTGTGTCCATGTAGTTCCTCCATCAGAAGTGCGCAGAATGATTGCACGGTTCCCTGTTGCCTGAGTTGATATTCCTGATATTAAATAATTGTTGTAATCAAACATGTAACAATCCACAAAACCACCCATCAATGCCGACATATCTGTTGATGTCCAGTTCAAACCGGCATCAACTGATTTATAAAATCTCGCAACAGAACTCATAAATGCTCCACCACCGATAATAGTATTTCCAAAGTGCGCAATCCCGCAAACACCACCATCACCAGCACTTATAATATTGCACTGGATAAATGTTAATCCACCGTCACTGGTTCTATACAATCTGCCCGGAACAGAAGTAGAAGGCAAGGTTCCATAAAAGCCAACTGTATCATTTATAAATTCTATGCTTCTCACATATCCACCGCCACTAAAAAGAGGAAGTGTACTGATCTGACTCCATGTTTCACCCGCGTCAATTGTTTTAAAAAGATGAAAGCCCTGTGCAATGAAGCCAACACTGTCATTTATAAAAGTAACATCATCAAAACGCTGATCAGTAGGTGCATTTGGAACGGTTGTCCATTGACCGTATGAATTAAAAGATGTTATTATAATAAGGAGTGTGGTAATGATTTTACGCATATGTAAATTTAGGCTGATATGGCGAAGCACAATTAAAATCAACGCAATAAAATTCTTACAAAAGGTGATGAGGTGATTAAGTGATTAGGTGACTAGGTGTGTGAAGTAATGAAATAATGAGGTGATGAGATGAAGAAGTGCATTTTTAGTCAGAACTCCTCAATTCTGCATTCTACATTCTGAATTCTGCATTTTTTTTTACACGATACACGATACCAGCTACCAGATACTATTACTCCGAACTCCGAATTAAAAAACTCCGGACTCAAAGCTCAAAGCTCAATACTTAATATCAGGAAGCTTCACATCATCATTAACAATAAATGCTACAGCAAATCTGGTTTGCATTTCTGTTAGAAACTTTGCGGCTTCCAATCTTGTTTTAAAATCACCGACACGGAGTTTAAAATTAGGTTGCTGATAAATTACATAAGCACCCATATCGGGATATTCCTGTAAAAAATCGGAGCGGTAAGTATTGGCTTTAGCGCGTTCACTGCCGAAATAGATCTGGATGCGGTAACCGGGCATCGTCATTTTCTGGCTGTTCAGTTGTTTCTGTCTTTCCACCAGTTGGTTCACCAGCGTATCCTGAGCTGAAGAACACTTTATTAAAAGGAGTAAAAAAATTGTGAACAATAAACGCATGCAACAAATGTATCGGAATTAAGGAAACTGAAAAATTTTCAAGTGCATCCATATCATAAAATACAATTCAGCATTTATTTTTTCCGGTTCAACTTCAATTTAGAATCTTTCAAAAGTCAATAAGAAACTACTAAAAATAATTTGCTGTCATATAGTTTCTGCTAAATTTGCGCACCTGTTAACGGGGGAATTGTCAGTTCCAGGTAAAAAATATCCGTAAATGCTTAACAATTAATCATGTAACTATGATTCATAAGTTTACTACTAAATTCTGCTTCGTCGTTCTTCTTTTTTTTAGTGCTGGCTTATTGCAGAATGCATATGCTCAACCTGATGGTGCAGCACTTTTTAAGTCCAATTGTGCGCAATGCCACTCGGTTACTGAACAAAAAGTAATTGGTCCCGGACTAAAGGATATTTTAAAACGACGTAATGAATCATGGCTTATTCCATGGGTTCATAATTCTCAGGCTGTAATAAAAGGCGGTGATGCATATGCGGTAAAACTTTTTGCTGATTATAATAATACTGTAATGACGGCTTTCCCATCTTTAAAGGATGAGGAGATCAAAGCCATTTTCGCTTATGTAAAAGCAGAAGGAGAGAAAGCTCCTGTTGTTGCTCCTACAGCTACAGCTAGTGGTACTGAAGCTGCAAAGGATTCTGGTTTTCCATGGTTACTTTTAATTGTTGTTGCATTATTAATAGCAGTTTACAGTATTTTAAATCGTGCGAAGAAAGGACTGGAGCAGGTTGTTCGTCAGCGTGAAGGAATTCCGGAGCCGGTTGTGTTAACCGGAACTGCAGGAAGAAAGCACTGGATCCGTGAACATAAAAAACTGATTGCTTTAATGGTGATTGTGGGTATGGCCTGGAGCAGTTATGAAGGTTGGTATGCATTGGCAGCAATTGGTGTTGAACAGAATTATGAACCTGATCAACCGATAAAATTCTCTCATGCTTTACATGCTGGTCAAAATGGAATCAATTGCCAGTATTGCCACAGTGGTGCATCAAAAGGTAAAAGTGCTGGCATCCCATCAACAAATGTTTGTATGAACTGTCACAAGTTTGTTCAGCAGGGACCAAAATACGGTACTGAAGAAATTGATAAAATTTATCATGCAATAGGTTGGGATAAAACGAAACAAGCTTACACAGGAAAAACAGATGCTATTCAATGGATACGTGTTCACAATCTTCCTGACTTTGCTTATTTCAATCACTCACAACACGTAACGGTTGGTAAGATTGAATGCCAGACGTGTCATGGACCCGTTCAGGAAATGGAACAGGTAAAACAGTTTTCCCCGCTTACAATGGGATGGTGTATCAACTGTCATCGTGAGACAGAAGTGAAAATGGATGGCAATGAGTATTACACCAAACTACATGCTCAGTTAAAAGAAAAATATGGTAAGGATGCAAAGATTACGGTTGATAAAATCGGTGGTCTGGAGTGTGCACGCTGCCACTATTGATGTACGAATTACGATGTACGAATTACGATTTTAAAATTACGATTTAGAACATATATATATAGCAGATCAGTCAGTATTAATTGTTAAATGAAAATTTCATCGGATAACGATTAACGTAATAACAAACCAACATCTATGGAAAAGAAATACTGGAAAGGTGTAGAAGAGCTGCGTAATGAACCTGAGTTTGTCAGGTTGCGCGATAATGAGTTCTTTGAACATCTCCCTGTTGATGAAGTCATCAGCAAAAAAGCTACTTCTACTGCCGACACATCAAGAAGAGATTTTCTGAAGTTTTTAGGTTTCAGTGTTGCAGCAGCATCATTAGCAGCTTGTCAGGCTCCTGTTAAAAAGGCTATTCCTTATGTTATTAAGCCGGAAGAAATAACTTTAGGTGTTCCTAATTATTATGCATCTACATTTTTTGATGGACAGGATTATTGCAGCGTTGTTGTAAAAACACGCGAAGGTCGTCCGATTAAAGTGGATGGAAATGAATTGTCATCAATTTCAAAAGGTGGAAGTAATGCACGTGTTCAGGCTTCTGTTTTAAATTTATATGATAGTGAAAGAATAAAAGGACCTGTTGCTTCTAAAAAGGAAACAACATGGGCAGCAGCAGATGCTGAGATCATAAAAAAACTAGGTGATGCAAGTGCAGCAGGAAAGAAAATTGTTATTCTTTCTTCTTCAATAGTTAGTCCTTCAACAAAAAAAGTAATAGCAGATTTCACAGTAAAATATCCAACTACAAAACAGGTTGTTTATGATGCTGTTTCTTACTATGGTTTATTGAAAGGAAATGAAATGGCATTCGGACGTTTTGCAATTCCATCGTATCGTTTTGATAATGCTGATGTAATTGTTGGTTTCAATGCTGATTTTCTTTCTACCTGGTTATCACCTGTTGAGTTTTCACGTCAGTATGCTGCAACACGTAAACTGTGCAATGGAAAGAAGAATATGTCACGTCATATTCAGTTTGAAACAAATCTTTCTGTAACAGGATCGAATGCTGACAACAGAATTAAAATACGTGCAAGTGAGCAAAGTGCCGCTGTTGCATTATTATATAATAAGATTGCTGCAATGGCAGGTGGTGCACCGGTAACAGTTGCTGCACTTCCTATAGATAAAAAAATTGCAGCCGTTGCAGAAGAATTATGGAATGCAAAAGGAAAAGCAATTGTTGTTTCCGGTTCCAATGATCCAAATGAACAGGTGCTGATTAATGCAATCAATAATATGCTGGGCAGTTATGGCAGCACCATGAATCTTGATCAGGCCAACCTGATGAAGCAAAGTAATGACGAAGGTGTTGCTGCTCTTATTAATGAATTGAACAATGGCGAAGTAGGTGCCATCATTATATATAATACAAACCCTGGTTATTCAATGCCTGCTCTTAATGCAGCGATTGCAAAAGCAGGTGTGAAAATTTCTTTAGCTGATCGTGAAGATGAAACTGCTGCAACATGTGATTATATATGTCCTGATGCTCATTATCTTGAATCATGGAGCGATGCTGAACCGGTAAAAGGAATGTTCAGTTTAGGTCAGCCTACTATCAATCCATTATTTAATACTCGTCAGGCACAGTCCTCTTTGTTAACATGGGCTGGTGCGAATGCTGATTATCACGCATACATACAGGAGTTCTTCCGCAGTAATATATATACACTTCAAACCGGTATGACTTCCTTTGATGCATTCTGGAATAAAACTTTACAGGATGGAGTTTTTGAAACCGGAGCAACAGCTACATCAACAGTAGCTTTTGCAGGTAATGCACAGGAAGCAGCATCAAAACTGCAACAACCAACAAACGGTGTAGAAGTTATATTATATCAGAAAACAGGATTAGGAAACGGAAGCCAGGGAAATAATCCATGGCTGCATGAATTACCGGATCCTGTTTCAAAAGTTTGCTGGGATAATTATTTTGCCATGCTTCCTGATTATGCAGAGAAGATGGGTTACAAACAGGGAACTGTTATCGAAGTAAAATCAGGAAATGTTACTTTAAAAGGTCCTGTGTTTTTTCAACCCGGAACTGCTAATGAAACGATTGCTGTTGCAGTTGGATATGGCAGAACGAAAGTTGGTAAGGCAGGAAATAATGTAGGATTCAATGTATATCCGCTCGTTGGAATGTTAAACGGCGGAATGAAATATTATGCTTCTGGTGTTACAGTTAATAAAACTGTGGAGGAAGATTATCCTCTTGCAACAACACAAACTCATCACACAATGATGGGGCGTGAAATTGTAAAGGAAACTACACTCGCTGCATGGCAGAAAGATCAGAAGGCAGGTAATCCTGCAGTTGAAATTGAAACACCATATGGTAAACGTAAAGCAGAAGATGTAAATCTCTGGGCTACTAAGGAACAGCCAGGTCATCTTAAAGCCAACCATTTCTGGAATATGGCAATCGACCTGAATGCATGTATCGGTTGCGGCAGTTGTGTTGTTGCGTGTAATGCAGAAAATAATGTTCCTGTTGTTGGTAAAGATGAAATTATGCGCAGTCGCGAAATGCACTGGATTCGCATCGATCGTTATTACAGCAGTGAGGTAACTAAAGAGAATGCAAAGGAAAAAGGTCTTGGCAAACTAAGCATGTATGCGGAGATGGAAAAACCTTCTTCTGATAATCCGGAAGTGGTATTCCAACCTGTAATGTGTCAGCATTGTAATCATGCACCTTGCGAAACTGTTTGTCCTGTTGTTGCAACAACACACAGTATGGAAGGATTAAACATGATGGCTTACAACCGTTGTGTGGGTACACGTTACTGCGCAAACAACTGTCCTTACAAAGTGCGTCGTTTTAACTGGTTCCGTTATAATGAGAATGAGCAATTCCCATACAACCAGTTCGACAATTTAGGTAAGATGGTGTTGAATCCTGATGTTGTTGTACGTTCACGTGGTGTAATGGAAAAATGCACCATGTGTATTCAACGTATTCAATACGGAAAACTGGAAGCAAAGAAAGATGGCCGTCGTCCTGTTGATGGTGAAATTAAAACAGCATGTGCTCAGGCTTGTCCAACCAATGCAATCATCTTCGGTGATGTATTGGATGAGAAGAGTGTTGCAACGGAGGAAATTAAAAATCCGCGTTCGTATCATCTGCTGGAAGAGATCAATACACAGCCATCAGTATATTATCAAACCAAAGTTCGTAACAGGCAGGAGGAAAATCATGTGTAATGATAGAAAGCCGACAATTAAAATGCTAATGAAAAGGAGAATGTATAAATTGTTATATTTATTCTTAATTCAGGTGTTGTTTTTACAATTTTGCTGGAAAGAGACCAATGCACAATCATGCGGTGTGATTAGACGAGATCTATGCAATATTTCAATTGAAGAAAAACAAAAATTTATTAAAGAAGAAGTTGTAAGTTCAGATTTAATAGTAGCATATTATTTAGTTTCTGCAGATACTTTTTATTATCCTGAGAAAGAGTTTTATTACTTAATTTATACATGCAAGGTATTGCAGATTTTGGGACCAGATAATTCAAAACAGAACTTTGATACTTTTAATATTGTTTTGAGTGGTGAAAATATTGGTAAAAATTTTCCATTTGATCGCAATAAACATGTTCAGGGAATTGAAAATATTGCATTTCTAAATGTTTGCCACTATTCATTACCTGAGAGGTTTGGGAAGCGTTGCTTTCAATGGAAGACGAATAATGGAGTTAACAGGATATTTGCTGAAAGAAAGGAAGCCGGATATTTACTAAAAGCTGAAAATGGAATTTGTATTAAAAGCCTTGACGAACTAAATCAGCTATTGAAATCTTCAGGTGTTGATGTATTGAATTATTCTGTAGATTTTTATATAGATCACAATGTTGATTATGAAAAACTATATAAAGAAGGGAAGAAATAAAGCCAGCCAGATATGTATAAATTAATTGCAAAAGGAATTTTCTTAATTTTCTTTCTCACATGTAGCCTCACGGTTAATGCACAGGCTCCTTCTTTTACCTGCGAGATTGAGCAATATAAACAGTTAAGTAAAACGGAGCTTGAATTTGTAATAAAAATATATAAAACAAATGCGAACTATTTAGAATTAGCGTTGCTTCAGTATGGCATTAACGTTAATCCACTTTTAGCTAATGGAGGTGTATTGTCGGTAAGTCTAATTTCTGGTTTTTCTGATTTGAATTCCGGTCAACAGCCTCAGAACATATTGTACTCTACTGCAAACAATCAAATTCGCATAACTTCAACCTCCGCCCCGGGATCAGGCAATGGAACTGTAATTACTCCTTCAGCAAGAGTATGTAAAGTCAAGTTGTCTAACACATCAAATTTTGGCCAAGTTAATCCTGATTTGGCGTGGAGTTTTATTGGAGCACCTGGCTTGACGAATACAGTAATTAGTACTTATGTTAATGGAATTAATACAAGTTTCTTAGGTACAACTTATCCCTCGTACTATCCTAATCCGACAAATATTCCGATAATAACGATACCCGATATTACGGGGCTAACTGTTAACAGTGGAATTGGAGGGTTAAAATGCAGAGGTGGACTATCAGAGCAATTAACAATTACGGGTATTGATTTTGGCAATTCTGCAGGAGTTTTTGGGAAAGTATTCCTAAAGGATGCTAATCTTGGGAGTACAAATTTTTTCGAATTAGAGAGTTCTGATATTGTTAGCTGGAATAATACACAGATAGTTGTAATGATTCCGGCCAATACTATTATTGGCATATTAGAATACCAGGCCGGTTCGGGTTCAGTCAAGGTTATAAATTATTATAACATAGAGAGCAGTCCTTCTTCAGACCTTATAGAAGTTGTTGAATCCTACCGCAATATATATACAACACCAACAACTAAGGCTAGGGTTTACCTGAACAGGAAAAATTGCAACAATGGAATTCTTTTTAGGGTATCATCAAATATTGCTTCTAATTCTGCAATTCTTGCAACAATTGATAGAGCCTTGGCAGATTGGTCTATTAAGCTAGGTGTTGAATTAAAAATAGAGCGTTCCGGAGGATTTCCCGTTACATCATCAGGAGGAACTAATGCCAGTGATAATATTAATACCATCTATTTGGCCACATATCCCACTTCTCCGGGTGTTCAATATTTAATGAAAACTAATGCCTCTTCAAATACATCAGCTGTCTGTGCTGGCAAATATTATCAGAAAGATAATGATATTGAAATAGTATCAAGTGGCAGTTATGTTGCAAGTTCACCCATCACTTGGTATTATATTGCGACTGGAAATCTACCTTCTTCACAATATGACTTTTATTCTGCTTTTTTACATGAAGTAGGCCATGTATTAGGACTTAACCATGTTGTAGATCCAATATATGGTGAAAAGGAGCTAATGAATTACGCAGAAAATGATGGACCTAAGAATGAAACAGACAGAACTTCTCTGATTTCAGCAGATGGCAGCTCAGGTCTGGCTGGTATAAAACAATCAACGGATGGAAAAGTACAAACATGGACCTGTGCTAATCTTAATCCACTCTTTACAATTCCGGTAATTACGAATCCTCCAGGGGCTAATCAACCTTTAGAATTATTTTTATGTACCGGAAACACATTGCAATTAAAATCCAATAATGTTACTGGCAATACCTGGAGTACCGGAGCCGCAACACAAACAATTACCGTAAGTTCGAATGGAACTTTTACTGTCTCAAACACAATTAATAGTTGTACAAGTACATCGGCTCCTGTATATATAACTCAAAACACATTAACAGGAATAACAAACCCAAACAATCAGACAATATGTAATAATGGTACAGCCATATTTTCATGCTTTCATCCTAATGCTGTTAGTTATCAATGGCAACAAAAACTTGTTGGCAGTAACGTTTTTACTAACCTGAATAACGGAACTAATTTTTCAGGTGTTCTTACAGCAACATTGCAAGTGATAGGAGTATCTAATGCATTTGATGCACGCCAATACCGTTGCCTGGTTTCTTCAGCTAACGCATGTGCTGCAACAAGTGCTGCAACTCTAACTGTTAGTTCTTCAGCCTTTGGACGATTACCCAGTCAATATAATAATGTTGCTAATTACCTCTTAACTCAAGGCTCTCCATCTCCAGGAACATATACAGGAACATCTATTACCGGAGGGAATACTTTTCATCCTTTAACTGCTGGTATTGGAACTCATACAATAACCTATACACCTACTTGTGGATCTGGCGGTATTAGCCAACCTATAATAGTAGTACCAGCAGGTAATCCAACTACTACAACAAATGAGGTGCCTTCACCGATATGTATTGTAGCCAATGCAAATTATCCAATTACTGTGTATTGTACATTTCTTGGATCATATAATGCGGGAAATATCTTTCAGGTACAGCTTTCAAATTCTTCAGGAAGTTTTGCTTTCCCAACCACTATTGGCACTACTACAAATGCAAATTCTACAAGTGTTGCCTGTACAATTCCAGGAACAACTGCTGGAGGAACGGGCTATCAAATTAGAATCAATGCTACAAATCCCATGGGAACATTAAATATATATAATACAAAGCCAATTGTAATTGATAAGGTTGCGTCAGGAACATGCAATCAACAATTTGTTAGAGTGGCTTCAGAATTGGATTTATTTAATATTGCTCCAAATCCTGTTCAGGATTTACTTACCGTTAATTTCGAAGATAGTTTTACCGGAGTAATAACAGTAACAAACCTGCAGGGTGAAAACATTGCTAAAGAAGAAGTGAATGGAATAAATAAATTTGTACAGGATCTTTCAAAAGTTAGCGCAGGAGTTTATTTTATCAATGTAAATGGAGTGAATGCTTCAGGTATTAAGAAATTTATTAAAAATTAAATGGTAATAGATTAATTACTATGCAGAAAGAATCAAGACTTCGTCCGGCCTTAATTTTGGGCGATAAAACATGGCATGACATCACAACTGATGTGTGTCGCCCTATTGAAGGAAAAGCCAACAAATGGTGGTGGCTGGCATTCACCGTTGCACTCGGAGCATTTATCTGGTGGGTGATTGTTGTATCCTACACTGTTGGAAACGGTCTCGGTGTTTGGGGACTGAATAAAACAGTTGGCTGGGCATGGGACATCACGAACTTCGTTTGGTGGGTAGGTATCGGTCATGCCGGAACTTTGATTTCAGCGGTGTTATTATTATTCCGCCAGAAGTGGAGACTTGCAATCAACCGTTCTGCAGAAGCGATGACCATCTTCGCCGTAATCTGTGCTGCATCATTTATTGTTTCACACATGGGTCGTCCATGGGTTGCATACTGGCCGATTCCATTAGGAAATCAATTCGGTTCTTTATGGGTGAACTTTAACTCACCACTTGTTTGGGATGTATTCGCAATCTCTACTTACTTCTCTGTTTCATTAGTATTCTGGTATACAGGTTTGGTTCCTGATTTTGCTGTAGTACGTGATCGTGCAAAAACAAAAGCAGCAAAATTCTGGTACACTATATTAAGCTTAGGCTGGACAGGTACTGCAAAAAACTGGCAGCGTTTTGAAGAAGTGTCATTAGTACTTGCAGGTATTTCAACACCACTGGTACTTTCCGTTCACTCTGTTGTATCCATGGACTTTGCTACATCAGTAATTCCAGGCTGGCATACAACCATCTTCCCGCCTTATTTCGTTGCAGGTGCAATCTTCTCCGGATTTGCAATGGTGCAAACACTGTTAATCATCACACGTAAAGTTTTAAGTCTGGAAGATTATATAACAGTATATCACATTGACATGATGAACCGCGTTATATTAATTACAGGTTCTATTGTAGGTATTGCATATTTAACAGAGTTTTTCATTGCCTGGTATTCAGGAGTGGAATATGAGCAGTATGCATTCATCAATCGTGCAACCGGACCATATTGGTGGGCATACTGGAGCATGATGACGTGTAACGTAATTACACCACAGTTATTCTGGAGTAAAAAATTACGAGAAAGTATCTTCGCTACATTCATCATCAGCATCTTCGTAAACATCGGAATGTGGTTTGAGCGATTTGTAATTATCGTTACATCACTTCACCGTGATTATATACCAAGTAGCTGGACGATGTATCATCCAACATGGGTGGAGATGGGAATCTTCATTGGATCACTTGGATTATTTTTCACCTGCTTCCTGTTATTTACGCGCTTCTTCCCTGTTATCGCAATGAGTGAATTAAAAACCATTGTGAAATCATCAGGAGCAAAATCAAAAAGAGAACATTCAACCGAACATAAAAGTAAGGAGGTATCAGCATGAGTAGTGTAGCAAAGAAATTTATATATGGTTTGTTTAATGATGATGAAGTTGTATTGAATGCAGTAACATCATTACGCCGCCAGGGATTAAATGTAAAAGATGTAGTTTCTCCATTTCCGATTCATGGAATGGACAATGCATTAGGTTTGAAACGCACACGTATTTCTATCTGCTGCTTTATATATGGGTTCTTAGGATGCTGTTCCGTTTTATTCATGATCTGGTATATGAATATTTTCGACTGGCCAATGGACATCGGAGGTAAACCATCCTTTGCATTATATAAAAATCTTCCTGCATTTATTCCGGTAACATTTGAAGGAACAGTATTATGTGCAGCACATGGTATGGTAATTACTTTTTACCTGCGCAGTAAATTACTTCCTGGTGTAGAGCCGGTAATTTATGATCTGCGTCAGAGTGACGATCATTTCGTAATGGCCGTTCAGGTGAAAGAAGGACAATCAGAATCAGAAATAAAAAGTATGCTCATGCAGGCGGGAGCTGTTGAAGTGAATGCCTGACCTATTGTAATTACAGCATGAACACTATGAAAAAATCAATATATATAGTTTTAACCGCAGCAGCAGCCATTTCACTTGTTGCCTCCTGCAGTAAAGATCCCAAGAAACCGGGACTGGAGTTTATGCCTGATATGTATCGTTCACCGAGCTATGAAGTGTATTCCGGTAATCCCAATTTTAAGGATAGTCTTACCATGCAGAAACCTGTTGACGGTACCATTCCACGTGGTTATGAGTTTTTTCATTATCCTTCTACTCTGGAAGGTTATGAAGCAGCAGGACATGATTTAAAAAATCCATTTGAAGCAGACAGCACTCATCTTGCACAGGGAAAAGCATTGTTTACTATTTTCTGTATGCATTGTCATGGTGAATCAGGGCAGGCTGATGGTTCATTAATAGCAACAGGAAAATTTCCTCCTCCGCCAAGTTATACAACAGGCAAATCTTCACGTGGAGGTGATGTGAAAGATCTTTCTGATGGAAAAATATTTCATACAATTACTTACGGTGTTAACATGATGGGATCACATGCATCACAATTAAATCCAACAGAACGCTGGAAAGTGGTAATGTATGTAAGAAGCATTATGCAAGGTGCGAAAGCAGCAACTACCGATTCAACAGCAACTGCATCAGCAGCACCTGTTACAACAAAATAATTCAGTTCACCAGCACAAAAACCGAAAAACAAATTACGATGGGTCACGGTAATCATCAGATAGAAGTAACGAGTACACAGCCTTACGATTTTAAGTCGAGGAATAAGATAATTGCAATTGTTATGATTGTGATTGGCCTTGTTGCTGTTGTTGCACAGTTTGCCACAGGTTATCACCAGACATGGGGTAATCTTTTAATGAATAATTTTTATTTCATGGTAATAGCACTTGCAGGAACATTTTTCCTGGCACTGCAATATGTTGCTGAAGTAGGATGGAGTGTTGTCGTTAAAAGAATGCTGGAAGCAATGAGTCAGTATCTCATTGTAGCAGGTGTGATCATGGTATTAATTGTATTTTTTGGCGGTCATCATTTATATCACTGGATGCATGCTGAAGTAACAGATCCGAAGTCTCCGGAATATGATGCAATCATTGATGGTAAATCAGGTTATTTAAATCCTGTTTTCTTCTGGATAAGAATGATTGGTTACTTCGTAATCTGGTATGGCTTCGCACGTTTCTTCCGCAAAGAATCTATAAAGATGGATGCTGATCTTGCAGGAGCTGATGCACATTATTTCCGCTTAAAAAGATTTGGAGCAGCATTCATTGTACTCTTTGGAATAACAGAATCAACTTCTGCATGGGATTTTATTATGTCAATTGAAACACATTGGTTCAGTACATTATTCGGATGGTACACTTTCGCAGGAATGTTTGTTACCAGTTTCGCTGTACTGATGTTCATTGTTACTTATCTGAAATCAAAAGGATATCTGCCTGAAGTAACGGATCATCATTTACACGATATCGGAAAATTCATGTTTGCATTCAGCATCTTCTGGACTTACTTATGGTTTGCTCAGTTCATGCTCATCTGGTATTCCAACATCCCTGAAGAAATTACTTATTTTGAATTACGTCAGGATCATTACAGGGGATTATGGTTAGGTTCTTTCTTTATTAATTTTATTGTTCCTTTCATTGTATTAATGTCAAGAGATGCTAAACGTAAAATGGGAGTGATCATGTTTATGTCTGTAGTATTGTTTATCGGTCACTGGATGGATATGTATATCATGGTAATTCCTGGCAGTATGGTAATGGCAGGCAATGAACATCACCAGGTATTTGGTCAGATTGGCTGGATGGAAATTGCAACTACAATCGGCTTCCTCGGAATGTTTATGTATGTGGTGCAATATCATCTGAGCAAAGCACCGTTGATGATAAAGAATCACCCGATGATGGACGAAAGTCTGCATCATGCAACAATATAAAGGAATTATAAATTAAGAATTATAAATTATAAATTAGGTTACTTATATATATAACTCATCTTTTGATTATCTCATGTTGGTAATTGAATATTACAGGAGTAATCTGCAAAAGAGTAAGAAGAGAAAAAAAGTAACGATTAACTGATAACGATTAACAATTATAAAAGATATGACTTTACTCTGGATACTTGCTGTGGTTTTTGGTGTACTTGTTTTGGTACGTCTGGCCAACGTTGCTCAACTGGCATCGCATCTGGCAAATGAAGATGATGAAGCAGAACAGGATCGTGATAATAAATTCAACAGTTACATGCTGGTTGGTTTTCTCTGGATCGGTTTGGCATTAATGATATATATGATGATTGGGTATGAGCATTTTCTGTTACCTGAATCAGCATCAGAACATGGTGTTTCTCTCGACAAGCTGATGAACATTAACTGGATCATTTTATTTATCGTGTTCTTTATTACACAGATTTTACTTTTCACATTCTGTTATAAATACCGTTTCAATAAAAACCGCAGATCATTTTATTATCACGATAACAATAAAGTAGAAGCCATCTGGACAATCATTCCTTCCATCGTATTATTAGCACTTGTTTTTACAGGATTGAAAGAATGGAATAAAATTACTGATGCACAAAATCAGACTGATGGATTGAAGATTCAGATTTATGGAAAGCAATTCGACTGGACAGCACGTTACTCAGGAATTGATAATACGTTAGGAAAATCATCATACCTTAAAATTAATGATTTGAATCCTCTTGGTGTTGATTCTCTTGATCCGCATTCAGGAGATGATGTAACAGCAACTGAATTACATTTTCCAGTTGGTACTCCTGTTGATATGCAGATCAATTCACGTGATGTGATTCACAGTTTCTTCCTTCCTCATTTCAGAGTGCAGATGAATGCAGTGCCGGGAATGAATACACGTTTTTATTTCAAGCCGACAATCACCACTGCAAAAATGCGTGAGATCACAAAAAATCCGAAGTTTGATTATGTACTGCTTTGCAATAAAATCTGCGGAGTAGCTCATTATAATATGCAAATGAAAGTTGTTGTTGATGAGCCGGAAGACTTTAAAGCATGGTTGAAGAAAGATGGAAAAATGGTATTCCAGAAAGCACAGCCTGATTCTGTTGCTGCACCTGCAGTAATCCCTGCCGCTGAAACAGCTCCTGCCACAAAAGAGGTAAAGAAAATTACCGCATTAAAATAATATATATTGTAAAAAATTTCACATGGAAGTGAATCAACATAGTAATGCGCATGATGCTGTTCTGCACGATGAACATGCACATGATCATCATCACCACGAACATGAGCATGAAACTAACTTCTGGACGAAGTATGTTTTCAGCACAGACCATAAGATGATCTCGAAGCAGTTTTTGATAACTGCAATCATTATGGCTTTCCTTGCAATGGGTATGAGTATGATATTCCGTTTGCAGTTAGCATGGCCTGATACAAAATTTGCATTCTTCGAAAGTCTGCTCGGTAAATGGGGAAAAGATGGTAAGCTGGATCCTGGATTTTATCTTTCTCTGGTAACCATACACGGAACTGTAATGGTGTTCTTCGTTCTTACCGGTGGATTGAGCGGAACGTTCAGTAATCTCCTTATTCCTTTGCAGGTGGGTGCGCGTGATATGGCATCAGGAGTGCTGAACATGATGTCGTACTGGTTCTTCTTTGCATCCTGTATTGTAATGACGATCTCTTTATTTGTTACCACTGGTCCTGCATCAGGAGGATGGACTGTTTATCCGCCATTGAGTGCTTTACCGCAGGCTATTCCGGGTTCAGGTGTAGGTATGACGTTGTGGCTCGTAAGTATGGTGCTCTTCATTGCTTCCGCATTATTAGGAGGTATCAATTATGTTGCAACAATTATCAACCTGCGTACAACAGGTATGAGCATGACACGCCTTCCATTAACTATCTGGGCATTTTTAATTACTGCAATACTTGGTATTCTTTCTTTCCCTGTATTATTTGCTGCATCATTATTACTGGTGTTCGACAGAAGTTTCGGAACGAGTTTTTATCTCTCTGATATATTTATTGATGGTGCTCCACTGGATCATGCAGGAGGAAGTCCGATTTTATTTCAGCACTTGTTCTGGTTCCTTGGTCACCCGGAAGTATATATAGTATTGTTACCTGCATTAGGTCTGGCATCAGAAGTAATTTCAGTAAACTCACGCAAGCCGATCTTTGGTTACAAAGCAATGATTGGTTCTATGCTGGTAATTGCATTCCTTTCATTCATCGTTTGGGGTCATCACATGTTTATCACAGGTATGAATCCTTTCCTTGGTTCTGTATTCGTATTTACAACCTTACTTGTTGCGATACCATCTGCAGTAAAAGTGTTTAACTACATCACTACATTGTGGCGTGGTAATCTTGTTTTTAATCCGCAGATGCTCTTTGCAATTGGTCTCGTCTCGTTCTTTATCACCGGAGGATTAACAGGAATTATCCTTGGAGATTCAGCACTGGATATAAATGTTCATGATACTTATTTTGTTGTTGCTCACTTTCATATTGTAATGGGATCATCAGCCATCTTCGGAATGTTTGCAGGAGTATATCACTGGTTCCCGCGCATGTATGGAAGAATGATGAACAGGAAATTAGGGTATGTGCATTTCTGGATGACAATTGTAAGTGTGTATGGCGTTTTCTTTCCGATGCACTTCCTGGGTTTAGGTGGATTGCCACGTAGATATTATGCAAACACGGCATATGAAGGATTCCATGAAATGGTGAATGTAAACGGACTGATTACTGTATTTGCTTTACTTGGTGGATTAGCACAATTGGTTTTTGCTTTCAACTTCTTCTACAGTATATATAAAGGTAAAAAGGCAAAACAGAATCCATGGAGATCAAATACTTTAGAATGGACTGCGCCTGTTGAGCATTTACATGGTAACTGGCCTGGTGCAATTCCTGTTGTTCACAGATGGCCTTACGATTATGGAAAGCCTGGTGCAAAGGAAGATTTCATTCTGCAGACAGTACCATACAGTGAAACACCGGAGAGTAATGTGGAAGGTGATGATCACTAAGAAAAAATAAATGTATGTAAAGGGTGGCTGAGAAGCTGCCCTTTTTTATTTTTAATGCGGTTATGAAAAAATACTGCTTCTTATTGATTATTCTGATTAATACTGTTGCAAATGCTCAGCAGCCAGTAATAACATGGAGTGATAAACTAAATGGCAGTGTCAACGATCGTTTTGAATTTGTCGGAACAAAATCAAACGAATATTATCTCATCCGTAAATCAGAAGGAAAGAATTTTATAATAGTATTTGATTCTCTTTTGAAAAAAATACGAGAGCAGTGATTGCAAACCGGAAACAGTAAGAACAGTATTATAGTTGCAACCGGTTTTAGTGGCGATAATATTATTGTTTTTTATAGCGATAGAGAATACACAAAAGAAACTATTCATGCTTCACTGATCAACAGCAAAACACTGGCGCCAGTTAAAGAGTTTGTTTTGATTGCTGAAATTCCGCGTAAAAAAAATGATTCCTTAAATTATATTCTTGATTGCAGCAGTGGCTCTGCCTTTGATTTTTATTATTGGGGGAATCAACTGGATGAACATTTAATACGATGTGGGTATTATTTGTTCGATGAAAACCTGGTTAAAGTTAAAGAGCAAGAAATTAAAAGTGCAGCGGATAATTATCTTCCTGTTAAATGTGACATCAATGATAAATACGTTACTATACTAACTCAAAGCAGACCGTTGAATACTCCGATTGAATATAACAGTGTTGATTTTTCTTACCGGTTTTATTCTGCTGCATTTGATGATGCGGTTTTGAAGTTTACTGAAAGTGATTTTCAATCATTTCCGGAGAAAAGAAAACAATTTCCAATATAAATCCGGAAAAGAAATCAAGCTATGAATATTTAATTCCGCAATTCACAAAAAGACTTGCTAAAAATAAACTCCTGCTTTTAACACGTGATTGGAATCAGTACAGGATTGGAGCGATACAATTTTACCAATAATCTCTGTAAGAATTAATGAAGTTCATGAATGCAAAACGGAGTCAGGTGCTTTTAACGAATCAGTGGAATCGGTTAAATTGTGCTTCAGATTTAAAATCGAAATATTGAATTTGGCTAAAAATCATAAAGCAGGTGTTTGAATTTCTTAACAAATATTAAGTCGCACACAGCAATTCTTCTGATCCTTTTTGAACCATATTAATACGAATATATTATATTTAACGTCTCTGCAAAACCAACCAGTTGTATCAATACACGAGCAATGAAAATCAAGCTGCTTTCTACTCTCTTATTATTCGCATATGGAAGTACGTTTGTTAATGCACAACAGGCAACTGAGGCAACTTTAAAGACTGCATTTTTAAACGCAAAAGGAGATAGTGCTTCAAGAAACCGACTTGAAGAATTAATGATTTTTTACCTCAGAGACAATACCAAAAGCAAGGAAGAATCTTTTCAGAAACTTCAGGCAATTGTTAAAAAAAAGAGTGATCCATCAGTAAATTATTTTTTACTTATAAGTCGTGTGGTTCTTACACATACTCCTGATAGTATTATTGCAACACGAAAGTATATTAATGAATACCTGCAGGAATGTCTCAAAAAAAACGATAAAAAAAATTATGTGATAGGATTAACCTCCTTGTCGCAAAGTGAAAGTTATGCCGGCAATTACGATGAAGCACTCAAACTTATTTTGCGCTCTTTGGATTATGCACGCGATACGCTGAAAGATGCAGAAGTAATCAGCAATATATATCTTACTCTTGGTATATTTTATTATGATCAGCATGACACATTGCAGGCAATAGCATATAATAAAAAGTCGCTGGCCATTGCAATGGAAATTAATAACCTTGATAACATTGCATCGGTAAGTAATAACCTGGCCATGCAATACAGTGATCTGGCACAGTATGACAGCGCTAAAGTTTATTTCCGAAAGTCAATCAGCCTGTTTCATCAATTTGACAAAGCAGGGCAGATATCAAATCCTCTTTGTAACCTCGCATTGGTATTTTATAAAACACAGGAATTTGACAGTGCACTTTTTTATGCACGTGAATCTATCCATTATTCTCTTTTAGATAACTATGAAGAATCGCTTGGTGCGGGATATTATGTATTAGCGCAGACTTTCACTGGTTTGAATAAACAGGACAGTGCAGCAATCTATTATCAGTATGCAAAGGATATTTACGAAAAAAGAAATGTACCTGCTGCTTTGATAGCTTTCTATCCTGACCTTGCCGGATTTTATGCACTGCAGGGAAACTATAAATCAGCTTATGAATATCTTAAAAAATCAACAGCAATAAAAGATATGATATTCAATGCTGATAATAATGCTGTGATAAAAGAAATGGATTCTAAATATCAGGCGAGTAAAAAAGCACAGGAAATTCTGAAACAGGAGGAATTAATAAAACGTCAGCAGATTTTGAGTTACAGTGTAATGGCAATTGCCGCTTTTTTTCTACTGCTGTTGTTTTTTATATATCGGAGTTATCGCCTGAAACAAAAATCAAATAAACTTCTGGGTATTGCAAAGGAGAAAGCAGAGCAATCAGAAAAATTCAAACAACAGTTTCTTGCAAACATGAGTCATGAAATACGAACGCCCATGAATGCTGTGATGGGTATGACTACTCTGTTGATCGAAAAAAATCCGCGTCCTGATCAGTTCAATTATCTTGATGGTATCAGAAAATCGTCAGATAATCTTTTACACATCATCAACGATATTCTGGATTTGTCAAAAATTGAAGTTGGGAAAATGGAACTGGAGCAGATTGATTTTTCTATTCGTGATGTAGCGGATCAGGTAAAACAAACACTGCATCACAAAGCAGAAGAAAAAGGATTGGAACTTATTATTGATTGTGATTCCAAAATTCCTGATGTATCAATTGGAGATCCTACAAGATTGAATCAGGTGCTGATGAACCTTACCGGAAATGCAATTAAATTTACTGAAAAGGGAAGTGTCAGTATTGAAATAAAAATGTCAGCAATTGAAAATACGATTCTGTTTTCAATTATAGATACAGGTATTGGTATTCCAAAAGATAAATTGCAAAGCGTGTTTGAAAGTTTCTCCCAGGCAAATGCATCTGACACACGCAAATTTGGAGGAACAGGATTAGGGCTTAGCATCAGCAAACAATTGGTTGAACTTATGGGAGGAACTATTTCCATTGAAAGTGAAGAAGGTGCAGGTACTGTTTTTTCTTTTGAAATCAATTTACCGGCCGGCTCAATAGAAAGAATGAAACAACAGAAGACAACTGAACAGATTGATGGAAGTATTTTGAACGGTTTAAGAATTTTAATAGTTGACGATAATGAATACAATCGAATTGTAGTACATGATATATTAAAATTAATGGCCAGCGTAGAAATATTTCTGGCAACAAATGGAAAGGAAGCTATTGAACAGGCAGAGAAAAATAATTTTGATGTAATACTGATGGATGTTCAAATGCCATTGATGAATGGATATGAAGCAACACAATACATCAGAAAAAATATTGATACGCCGGAAAAATTCACACCTGTAATTGCCCTTACAGCAAGTGTTATCCGCACCGACCTTGATAAATGCCGCGCAGCAGGGATGAATGATTATGTTCCCAAACCTTTTAAAACTTCACAACTTATTACTTCCATTGCAAATGCAACAGGACGGGAAATTAAATTTGTACCCAATATTAATAAGCAGATAAAATATGAAAAAGAAAATCATTCATCTGTATCAAACCTTTCGTATCTCGAAAAATTCTGCAATGGAGATCAAAAACAAATGCAGAAGTATATAGGAATGTTTACATCTACTGCAACCGACCTGATTGAAAAAATAACAGCAGCACTTTCAAGGAATGATTTTGAGGAAATTGCCAATCTGGTGCATGGCTATAAAACAAAATGGATTATGATGGGAATGAATGAAAGTAAAGAACTTGCTATACTTATTGAAAGGCAATGCCGTGAAAAGATGCCGGAGAAGAACATTAAAGACGATGTTTTAAAATTAATTGAACAAATAGTGTCAGCAAAAGCCGAATTGACATAACCCGGAAATTATTCAAAACACATCATTACATTTACCAGATAAACAAAACTCATTATGGACTTCGCCAAACCAAAAAAAATATTTATTGTTGATGATGATACTATGCTTACTGAAGCATTGAAGGATTATCTCACCCGTAAAGTACCACACACTGTGAAGTCTTTTCATACAGGTGAAGAATGTTTGAAATATCTTTATGAAGAACCTGATGTTATCATTCTGGATTATTACCTGAACACTGTTCAGAAAGACGCTGCAAATGGAATGGAGATCCTTCAGACCATTAAAAAAAATTATCATAACATACATATAATAATGCTCTCCAGCCAGGAAAGGTATGCTGTTGCAATGCAAACCATTCAAAAAGGAGCGGAACAATATGTGATAAAAGATGAAAATGCTTTTGAAAAAATAGCTCAGATGATAAACGAAATGTCATAGATTTATACTACTTCAGTCATAGTATTTAAGCTTGCATTGGAAATAAATTTTGTAATACCATTGCTATCCGTTGGAGTTTATTGGTGTTTTTAGCAGCACTGTGAAAGATAAATTTTTTCCTGATTGATGATTTACACGCTACAATTATGTGGAAGTAGTTTTTGTTGATGTGCCCCTCTTGTAGTAAGTCAGTTATTTAATAGCGTTTTCAATTGAACGTAACGTATCTTTTCCGTCAGAGTTATCAATGCAATCGGAAGACGAAATGGTAGCAATTGCATTTAGTATTAACAGCGATTGTACAATTGAAGTGCAACAGGTAAATACAAGTAACCCTGTTTTTTTAAATCATGTAATTGAACAGCTTTCAAAAATTGATTTGAGAAATGTTCAGCATGAAAGCGGGAAAACGTACTGTTATAAATTTTCATTTCACACGGAGAAGTAATTTTAACTCTCAAGCAAAATGAGAAACAATCATTTAGTTGCAGCAGAAGATGAAATTGACTTTAACGTGTGCATGGCGTGTTTTATAGGGAAAAACTGGTGATCATTCATGCAATGAATAAAAATCACTTACAACTAATAGAATTGTTCTGATCATTTAAAAAAAATTGAAAATGAAATTGCAGTCCTTCTTTTATTTGTAACTGATTATAATTGCATCAATGGATTACTTTATTCTATAATGAACCTGTTGCGATAAGTGCTGCCAGAATGGGTAATTACCACTATATAAAATCCTGCCCGAAGTTTACTCTCAGAAAGTGATAAAGAGAATTCATTATTCCCTGATAAATACTCCCTGGTTGTATAAACTTCCTTGCCGTTACTGTTAACT
>JBDTVD010000017.1:0-22372 GCA_040007375.1 Bacteroidota bacterium
CACCGGAAGTAATTATCATCAAAAATAAATCACGTTTCCAGCCTGGAGTCTGGATTAATGTATTTTCAATCATTGATTATTTTTTGAAAAGGATTCCGGCGAGGACGCCGGAACCAGACGCGTTAATGTTTTTTTGAAAGCAAATTCCAACGAAGACGCCGGAACCATACATGCAAAAGAAAAATGCACTTAATCACCTAGTCACTTTCTTTATCACTTCCCTGTACTGCCAAATCCTCCTGCACCTCGTTCTGTACTCTGTAATTCCTCCACTAAATTCCATTCTCCTCTTTCATGCTTTGCAATTACGAGTTGTGCAATACGATCACCATTGTTGATGATAAAGTCTTCCTGACCGAGATTTATTAATATCACTTTTATCTCTCCACGATAATCTGCATCTACAGTTCCCGGACTGTTTAAAACGGTGATGCCGCTTTTAATGGCAAGCCCACTGCGCGGACGAACCTGAGCTTCATAACCTGCAGGAAGTTCTATATATAAACCGGTGCCTACAAGTGAACGTGTTCCGGATTTCATGGTGATTGATTCGCCAATGTCTGCACGTAAATCCATTCCTGCAGAAAGCGGACTTTCATAAGCAGGCAATGCATGTTTCGAACGGTTGATGATATTTATATTAATCATGTTTTTCGGAATTAGAGATTTTTAAGTTGCTTGCTTTAATCACTTTCCATGCAAAGGAAGAATAGATAAGCAGTAATATTATTTTTATTGATTCTTTTAAAGTGAAAGAAGTAAGAACGTGTTGCAATTTACTGTTGATGAAATATACAATCAATGCTGCAACAACAAGGATTATCATAGCTTTTAAATCATAAGGAATCGGATAACGTTTTTGCCCTGTGATAAAAGAGATAATCATCATCAAACCATAACAAATCAATGTTGCCCATGCAGCACCCATATATCCAAAAGAAGGAACAAGAGAAAGGAGTAATACGATTGTGATGATGGCGCCGACGATGGAAAACCAGGCACCGAAATGTGTATCACCACTTAATTTATACCAGAGAGAAAGATAAATATACACACCTAAAAATAAATTCGCCATTAATAAAACAGGTACAACAGCAGCACCTACACGAAACTGCTCACCTACAAAATACATGAATACATTGATATATAAAGTTACACCGACAAAAATGAGGCAGCACATTGCTATAAAATAATTCATCACAACAGCATTCAATCCTCTTCCCTTTTCTTTTTTGCTGTGTGAAAAAAAGAATGGTTCGGCAGCATAACGGAACGTCTGGATGAATAATGTCATTACAATAGCTACCTTATAACAGGCACTGTAAATTCCAAGCTGATGTAAGGCAATTGTTTTATCCGGAACGAGATGTTTATATATGGCTCTGTCAAGTGTTTCATTAATCATTCCTGCAAAACCGGCAATCATTAGAGGCAATGAATAACGCAGCATTGTTTTCACCATCTCTCCATCAACCTTTAACGTAATAGTTTTTACAGAGGAAGAAAAAAGCAATAAGGAGAGCGCACTGGCAGCAAGGTTGGAAATAAATACATAACCCACACCAATTGCAGGATCATATAAAAGCTTGCCCATTTTGGTTCCTTCTTCATACAATCCTTTTGCAAAAACAAGAAAAAATAAATTAAGTCCAATGTTAAAAATAATATTCAGCAGTTTATATATAGCAAATTTTTTCGCTTTTTCTTCCAGTCGTAATTTCGCAAATGGAATGCTTGATATTGCATCGAAAGCAAGAATCATTGCAAACCAGGTGATATATTCAGGATGTGCAGCATAACCGATGGAAGAGGCTAAAGGTTTACTGAAGATGATTAATAATGCGGAAATTATAACAGAAGAAAATGTAACTGTTGACAGCACATTTTTATAAATGGATTCAGGATTATCTGCTTTCCTGCTGAAATGAAAAAGTGCAGTTTCCATTCCGTAGGTAAACACTACCATTAAAAATGTTGCGTATGCATAAAACTCTGAAACTACTCCGTATGCTTCGGGAGCAAACACACGTGTATATAAAGGAACAAGGAGATAATTTAAAAAACGACCAACGATACTGCTTAACCCGTAAAGAGCAGTTTGTCCGGCAAGCGATCGTATAGATGACACTTCAGTGGTGGAGGTTAAACGGTATGTCGTATTTCAAATCCTTTGTAAGAAGAAGGAGTGATTTCTTCTGTTTCTATTTTTTCTACTTTAGAAGCAGCAGGTCCTTTTTTACACCACTCCATTAATTTATTTACCGGATCTTCTTCACCGGTTACTTCTATATATACGGAACCGTTCCTGTTGTTTCTTACAAAGCCTTCGAGACTAAGGCTCTTTGCAATCTGTTGTGTATATTTTCTGAAGAAGACACCCTGTACTTTTCCGTAAACAACAATTCGCAACGACAACATAAATAATTAACGACCTTTGAATTCAGGTTTTCTTTTATTCAGAAATGCATCTGTTCCTTCTTTGAAATCATCGGTAGAGAAGCAATCACCAAAGGCATCAATTTCGGTCTGATATCCATCTGCATTTTTATCATAAGAAGCATTCACGCTTTTTATAATTGCACTTAATGCAAGTGGTGCCTGTATTTTTATTTTGTCAATCACTTCAAAACATTTTTCCATTAATGAGTCGGAAGTGGTAACATAATTTACCAACCCAAGTGATAACGCTTCTTCTGCGCCAATCATATCTGCTGATAATAATAATTCCATTGCTTTTGCTTTTCCTATAAGTTGTGGCAGACGTTGTGTTCCGCCATAACCTGGTATTAAACCCAGTTTCACTTCAGGTTGACCAAATTTTGCATTGGATGATGCAATACGAAGATGACATGCCATTGCAAGTTCACACCCTCCTCCTAAAGCAAAACCATTTACTGCTGCAATAACAGGCTTGGTGCAATTCTCAACGCTGTTAAAAACATCATGACCATGTGCTGATAATGCTTTTCCTTCTTCCACGCTGTATGCAGAAAATTCGGAAATGTCAGCACCTGCAATAAATGCTTTGTTACCGGAACCGGTTATAATGATTGCTTTTACTGAAGCATCTTTTTCCGCAGCAGCAACAGCAGTTCCAACATCTGCAATTGTTTGTTTGTTTAATGCATTCAGTTTATCAGGACGGTTTATTGTAATGACACAAACCTGGTCTTTTATTTCTGTTAATATGTTCATCTACGAATTACGAATTTGTACGAATTTACGAATGGTTACTATTGGTTGATTATTAAATTAGAATGTTTTTACAAGGCAGAATAATTATTCATATCGTGCAAGAAGGTTTCTCGACTTCGCTCGAAATGACAATTGACGAACTCGTTTGCGTATTCAACATTTTCAAATTAATTTGTGCGTCAGCAATATTTTCAAATCTTCAAATTGTCACCTTTTCAAATTTCCCTTCGGCATCCATAGTTTTATAACGGAGGATGCAAATTGTTCTCCACTTGTTTCTTTATATATTCCACTATAGTTCCTGTTTCTGTTCCGGGAGGAAATAATTGTCCGCAACCAAGGTCTTTCAATTTGCGCATATCTTCTTCAGGAATAATTCCACCACCTGTTAACAACACATCATTCATTTCTTTTTCTTTCATAAGTGTAATGATGCGTGGAAACACCGTCATGTGTGCACCGGAAAGAATACTTACACCTATTACATCAACATCTTCCTGCAATGCAGCATTCACTACCATTTCAGGAGTCTGGCGTAATCCGGTATAAATTACTTCCATTCCCGCATCACGAAGAAAGGAAGCAATAACCTTGGCGCCTCTGTCGTGGCCATCAAGCCCAACCTTGGCAATTAATACTCTTATCGGACGATTCATATTCTATATAAAAGACAAAAATAATTATTGCTGCATAGCATTTTAAGAAATCCAAGCCGGAATACGAACAAAAAATGTAGTGCCTGAATGTTCTCTTGTTTCAAACCACACTTCTCCATTCATTCCTTCCAGCAGATTTTTCACCATGGCAAGTCCTAATCCTGTTCCCGCTGTTTTAGTAGTAAAGTTGGGAACAAATATTTTATGGTGCTGGTCAGCAGGGATTCCTGTTCCATTATCTGCAATAGCCACTACAAAATGATCAACAAATGCTTCTACTGTAACGCGTACTAAACCTACTTTGTCATCAGGAATTGCCTGTATTGCATTTTTAATTAAGTTGGAGAAAATTCTTATTAGCTGATCTTTATCACCAAAAACAGAATATCGTAGTACAGGATTTTTTTCATACACCACATCAGCATTATCATTTTCTGCATACAGGTGAACTACATTTTCAAGTATGCTGTTCAGATCAAGTGCCTGGTTGATGGCTTTCGGCATTTTAGCAAAATCAGAAAATGCAGATGCAATGGAAGATAATGTATCAATCTGTTCAACCAATGTTTCTGCAATTCGATCTACCATTTCCGGTTCATTTCTTCCATCACGCCATGCACGTTGCAGATGCTGCACACTGAGTTTCATCGGTGTGAGAGGATTTTTTATTTCATGTGCAACCTGCTTCGCCATTTCTCTCCATGCACTTTCTCTTTCTGAACGCGCTAATTTATCTGCACTGCTGTGCAACTCTTCTACCATCCTGTTGTATTCATTTACAAGAGATCCAATTTCATCTTTACGTTTCCACACCAGTTGTTCGTTGATGCTTCCCAGCTTGGTACGTTTCAGACTTTGCTGAATGATACGCAGTGGTTGTGTAATCCTGTTTGAAATGATGAACGTTGCAAACACAGCAACACTGAATAACAGAACATATATATTGATCAGTGCAACAAGGAAGGAACTTATTTCGCGGTTTAATTCCGACTGACGTGCATAGTAAGGAATATTTATGTAAGCAATTATTTTATTTTCAGAATTGCGGATTGGCTCATATGCTGATATATAATGAAAGCTGGCAATTTTTTCCTTCTGAATGTAAATTCCTTTTTGTTTTTCGGTAAGCTGAAATAGTGCTTCGTAATTCATTACAGGTGCAAGAAGTTCCTGCTCATAAAATTTAGGTTGGGATGTGAAAAGCATTTTTCCTTTCCTGTCATATATATTAAAATCCAGGGAAAGAATTGTTGCCAGCCTGTTAAAGGAGTAAATGAGTTCATCACTTGGAGTACTTTCCAGCTCATGACGATCGCTCAATTCGTTTTCCACCAGAACAACAGTATCATTAATTTTCTCTCTGATTCTGTTATTCTGTTCCTGTGTATAGTTGTTGATGATATATGCAATGGTAGCACCACCCACCATTCCCAATGCACCAATTACAATGGACACAACGGAAAACTGAATGCGGCTTTTGAAATTTTCCAGCAGCCGGAAATTGTTATTCGCCCATCTTACAAAAAGATAAATGATAACATATAAAATACTGAAGAAGGTAAATATGTAGGAGAATAATGTTATATATACAAGAAGTCCGAGGTTGAAGTGGCTGATGATAATCAAACCACCGGAAGAGGTTGGATAAAAAAGATGGGAGTAATTATTAAAGATCCTGAAATGCGGAACAGGTGAGGTAATATCATAGGGTGCATACGGAGCTGGTGTGAGAAAATAATTATAACCACCGGTCTGACTTACCAACCTGCCGTTTTCATATCGTGCATAAGAATAATTCTGTAATACTTCCGAATTATTAATCTCACTGTTCATCAGCAATTCCGGAAATCCCACTCTGTCCTGTATCAAACGTGCATTGATTTCAACAACCAGTGTTCCCAGTTTAATTCCATCTTTTAAAGTTACAGTTGCTTTATAACTTATGCGTCCGTTACTGTTGTTGATATAATAAAAGTCGGGACTATAAGTACTGCTTCCTTTTATGTTGATGATGCTTTGAATGGCATCCAGGTTCCAGCTTGGATCACCTGCATTATTTATAGGAGCATCATTACGGTCGAAAAATTTAAACTGCACATCGTATTTTCCAAGATATCCTGAAAAATATAATCTAAGTAACCGTCGTTGTAAATCGTTGGCAAGAAATGGCTGTGAAAGATGTTCTTCAATTGGCAGGCGAAAGAAATTATCAAGAAAGGGATCGTCCTGTAATTTTACTTCTACTTCTCTGAACAGATATTCTGCAACAAGGTCATGCTGATTTTCCAGCCTGCTTGCCATCAGCACACGACGTTCATTTTCTTTTGTATTGTTAAATTCATAAACAATCTGTGCAGCATAAACAGAAAAGGCAAGAACAATAAGCAGGGAACGTGTAAAACTGAAAACTCTTCGTGATGTACGTCGGATATACGTGGTAAATAATATCAATGTATTAGCCAGCAAAAAGGCACTCACTCCATAATTAATAAACATTTCTGTATCGCGCAACCATATTAGCAGCACAAGAAATATTCCCTGTGTAATAAGAAACAGAATACTGACATAACTGATTCCGAAATGTGTTTTCTGTATATATCTTACCGAACCATCACATACGAGGTAAAAGCAAAACAGCAGCATACCAATAATAAATATTCCGATGATACTGTAAGTTGTTAGTTCGAAAACATTATTTATATTGAAGGAGATCTGTGAATTGATAATGAGTCCGCTGAGGAGATAGTTAATCACTACAGAAAATAAAAATGCAACAAGCAGAATAGCAATTACAATTCCTGACCAGGTATACTGCCTCACCTTTGCCTGGTGTACCAACACTACACCACCAATATAAATGTAAATATATATAATGCACAACGCAAATACGAGCGTGTTCAGCAACAGATCACCAAGTGAATTAAGAAACCATGCACTGGCATAATATTCCGGACTGAAAAGTTCGAGGTGATACAATGCTTCCGGAGCTCTGATGGTAATCATCCACCATCGTAATACAAGCAGCGCACCTAAAACCAGGAAACCATAATTAGAACGTATCCTTGCCAGGAGCACAAGCAGGTTTAATATAAATATTACCGTAAAAAGAATGGCAGCGAGATAACATAATGCAGAGGATGTTTCCTTGCCGGAATCTTCCAGTGTATTAAATGCAAGTGAGAAAAGATATTCACGTGATTTATTATAAACCGGATAGGAATAAGGTTTCCTGTCTATATATAATTCAGTAAGTGTGGGTAAACCTAATGATGCATTAAAATCATTTACCAGATATTTATTCTGAATGGCATACTGGTTTTTGATGAGCAACATGCCAAGCAATGTGCGGTTTCCATACTGTCTTTTCAATACACTGAACCAACCATTCTGAAAAAAAACTATTTCTTTATTTTTCCAGGAAGCAAAATCAAAAGTGTCGGGAATGATTCTGTTTTCAGTCCAGTAAACAAGTTGTCTGTTTGTAAAGATGAAAACAGAAAGTCCTTCTGCATGTTCATTATCTTTTAAAACAGCACTTATTGATTTCAGATTCAGGTCATGCGACTTCAATAATTTCGCATAACCATTCAGTTCCTGCTCTGCAATTGCTGTTTCCTGGCGGAGATTTTCTTCTGCACGCCACGACAACTGCTGAAAATTTAACAGGCGTGACTGTTGACGGTATTCAATCACTCTTCCTGCAATCAGCAATGCCAAAGCAATGATGAGCATCAGCCAGAGACGTTTACCTTGTGGTTTTCGCAGATTCATCCGGTAACAAATGTAGATATATGCATTTGCCTTTATGTTTTATATACCATGAGTTTTCAACGTATCAAATACGAGAATAAATTCCTGCATAAAAGCCCGTCATTCACTTCCGAAGTTTATTTTTGAGCTCTTAATTCTCTCCTGATGATTACTGCTGAAACGAAAAATGGAAATTCATACATTATTGAAGTGAAGAATGGTGTTACGCATGTGAATGGTAAAGCGATGAACATTGACAAACTTCTTGTGCATCCCGGGAAATACCATTGGATCGTTAACAATCGCTCTTATCGTATTGAACTGTTGGAAAAAGGAGAAAACAAAACGTATACACTTTCCATTAATGAAAAGCGTGTTACCATTTCTTTGAAAGATAAAATGGATGTTCTGCTGAAGGAACTGGGAATGGATTCACTAAGTGCAAATAAGGTGAATGATTTAAAAGCACCGATGCCCGGATTAGTTGTGGATATTAAAGTTACAGAAGGTCAGCAAGTGAAAAAGGGAGATACTATAATTGTTCTGGAAGCGATGAAGATGGAGAATGCTTTGAAAGCTCCTGCAGATGCAACAGTGAAAAAGATTGCTGCCATAAAAGGAAATGCAGTAGAGAAAAACCAGGTGCTGGTGTTTTTATCGTGATAAAATAATTTACATTTTACTCCCCTAATCCCTGGTGCCTAACCACTAGTGCCTCAGGGATCAGTTGAATTCAAAAAGTAAACTTAATTTGTAAGCAATACCTGCAACAGGACGTTCTGCTATTACTTCATAATTATTATTTTCCGGGTTGGATATCATTCCTGATATATATAACCTGTTCCTGTTGAAAGCAACTTCCTGCATTAACGATATTGTTGAAACACGAAATGGATTCAGCCAGTAATTATTGTCGGTAGTGTAATAACGATATCCTGTATATCCTGTTGTAATATGAAGGGAAGTTTTACGATAGCCGGCTTCCCCGTTAATTTTCCAGGTTAACTTGGGAACATAAATCAGCTGGTTTTTATTTTTAAACTCAGGAATATTTTCCGGTACATGCAGTTTAAAAAGAAAAATATCTACCTCGTGGTCACCATCCGCTTTTGTTGCTAACGTGTATTGTAGTGCAGCTTTAAATGTTATTCTCCACTTATCTTTTTCGTAAGCTTCTTTAATTGAAAATTCAGCACCACGATTAATAATCTGCTCTTCATTTACAGGTGAATATATATTATCTGCTCCAGGCAACCATTGAATATAATCCAGCACGTACAGATAAAATATTCCTGCAGTAACCTGTGATGAAAGCTGTTTAATTTCTTTCGAATAATTTAAAAATAAATCTGCCTGGTGACCTCTTTCCGGTTTCAAAGAAGGATTACCACCTGGTGCCCAGTAACGATCGTTTAATGTTGGATTACGGTAAACACCTGCAATATTCGATTTGAGGTTTAAAGAAGATGTAATGTGATAAGTGATACCTATTGCAGGAACTAAAGGGATATCCTGTTCAATAGAAGGATCATAACGAAGAGAAAACTGGGAGATGAACCTCTTTCGGGTAACAAGATAATTTATATATATGCCGGTTTCCTCATTTGTATGTCGTGATGGATAACCTTGTGAATATATTCCCACACTGCTGTTTACATAAGCACGTGAATATTGCTGGTTAAATCCAAACAGAAATGTACTTTTCTTCAAACGATAATGCAACTCTGCATTTGCCTGGAAACTTTCTCCTTTGCTGAAATCATCCAGTAAAATAGCTTCATCAGTATAATGTATTCTGTCATCCAGCAAGCCAACATTAACGATGCTTCCAAATTTATTTTCTTCATGCTGCCATCGTGCAACCATGCGAAGTTGATTATCATGTTGTACCTGTTCGCTGCTTTTTAATGATGATGATAATAATGGTGGTGTTTCATGACGTGCATCCAGCAACATAAAATGAAAGCTTATTAATTCTTTCTTTTTTAACCATGCAATTTCCTGTTGCATACCGGTTGTATAAAATGCGGCATCAGGTTGTTTATAGGAAGTAGATTTTCCAGGTTGTTTAACAGTATAATTATTTTCTGCATCATGACGGTAAATTGCTGAACGGATACTTAACGATGAATTGCTGAATGATACTTTAACACCTTCTTCAAAATCATTAAAGCTTGCAATACTATTCATCAGCTGTATATATAAACCTTTATTGAATGAAGGAGAGGAAGCCATCGTAACTGCTCCACCAATTGCATCACTGCCGTTGAGTGACCCGTTACCACCAAACTGCACGGAAACTTTATCAATAAAAAATGCAGGCATAAGAGAAAGATCATACAAGCCCAGTGTTGGAGTATTTAATAGCAATCCATTCCAGCTGATGCTGTTTTCACTGGCTGATGTACCTCTTATAGAAATGGTAGCAAGTCGTCCTCCTCCGTTGTCTTTTATAAAAGCACTGCTGTGGTTATTTAATAATGATGCAAGTGATGATGAGGAAATACGGGTGGCGACTGATGAATCAATAACTTCTATTCGTGCTGACTGTTCAATGTTTTTAATATGGTAATCAACAATATTTACTTCATGCAGCAAAAAAGAAGAATCCTGCTGAGCATATAACAGCGGATTACAAATCAGTAAAAAGAAAATTAACGGAATAAGTTTCATATAAAATGGCAATGCTTTCGTCGCCGGTGAAATAAAATTTCCGCAAAGGATTTTTACCCCACCGCCTTTTCTCCGAAAGCGTAGTGTACAAAAAAAGCAGGTCTTCTGACTTACCGGAACTGATGCACCTTCCCGTTTCTTCAACAGTGGTTACAGCAACAGTTGTATATATCCGGCTCACAGCAGCGGGAACTGTTCACGAATTCTTTTCAGTCACGTGATTCCCTTTTAATCCCTGTACAGGAACTTTTTTCTGCTTCAAAAATAACTAAAAGCAATAAACGGTACGAAGTATTTTTTTGAGATGATGTAATTACGGGTGATTGTGTTTATGTATTTTCACGCAATTAATATGATGATGGAATTATTGTTGAAAGAAGCACAACAGGGAAACCGTAAATCTCTCGCACGTCTCATTTCTTCTGTAGAAAATGAAACAGAAGGATATATTAAGCTGCTTCAGCATCTGCCAATTAACAGCAAGGTTCCTGTAATTGGAATAACAGGTCCTCCTGGCGCAGGGAAGAGCACACTCATCAATGCACTTCTTAAAAAAATTACGGAAGATCAACCTTCAGCATCCATTGCAGTGCTGGCTGTAGATCCTTCATCACCCTTTAACCGTGGCGCATTGCTTGGTGACAGGCTGCGGATGAATGAGCATTTTAATAATCCCAATATATATATACGTTCTCTTGCAACACGGGGAGCACTGGGTGGTTTATCAGCAAGATCGGTGGAAGTAACAGATGTTTTACGATCATCAGGATTTGATTATATATTGATAGAAACGGTAGGAGTTGGTCAGTCGGAAGTGGATATTGTTTCTCTTGCTGATATTACTATTGTTGTTTTTGTTCCGGAGTCAGGTGATGAAATTCAAACTATCAAATCCGGTATTATGGAGATAGCAGACATCTTCGTAGTAAACAAGGCTGACAGAGACGGAGCCGGAATCATGATGAAGAATCTGTTTAATACATTGCATGAACGTCCTGCATCACTTACTTCTGTTGATGTAGTAAAAACAATTGCAACAACAGGTGAAGGTGTGGATGAATTATATGTTGCTATCCAGAAACAAAGACATCATCTGCCTGAAAAAAGAAAGGCATTATTATCGCAGCAGGCATATCGTCTTATACAGCATTACCGTATGAAAGATATTACTATTGATAAACTTAATGATGCATTAAAAGAAATATCAGGTACAGAAGATTTTAATATTTATTCTTTCGTTGAAAAATATGTAAACAACAAAATATAATTATTACGTGTTATACATTTTTTGTTTTGCAATGCAACGGCTGATTGACTTCTGGTAAATTACAATCACATCACTGTCGAGGCAATACAGAACAGCACGCTGATAATCATCAACAGCTTCTTCATACTTTGATTGCTTCTCATTCATCAATCCGAACAGATTATATACAGCATCTTTTTCAGCAGCTGTTGTTTCCAGAGCCTTATTCAGCATAGCTGTCATTTCTGTGTAACGTTCCTGTGCTAACAGTGCCTGAGCATAATATAAATAAGTTCCCGTAAAATCCGGAGCCAGTATCATGGCTTTCCTGAAATGATCTTCAGCAGTTAATGGCTCATGAAAAAAGTGATCGTACAGATGACCCATCAGTGCATGTGCTTTGCCGGCATCAGGAAAACGCAACAGACATTCCTGCAAAACAGAAGCAGCTTCGCCAGCCTGGTTATCCTTTATCAGGACACCAGCAGAGTAAATCAGTTTTTCTGCTTCAATATTCGACATTAGATAATACTGCAATCAAGGTACGGCAAGGTTGTCCATTCAAGATGCAAAGAAGGGTGAGTGAAGTGTAATTTTTGGTGAATGTTAATAATTGTCGCGCTTACCATAATCATAAAACAGGAAAAAACTATTGAAGAAAGCAAAGATGGTGGCTCCTGCCTGCGACTCTGGTGTATCCTCCATCAGCATGCTCATGAGCAGGATTGTAATTGCACAGGTGTATAATAAATCATTGCGTTTATGCATGCGGAACCAGGGGTAAATCATAGCAAATAAAAAATAGCTGCCACCAAAAATTCCAAAAGTGATAAACATGGTAAGATATTCATTGTGTGCCCGAAGCCTGAATTTTTCAAGTAATGAGGAATGTATTTCCTCATAGGCAACTACAAACTCCTTTTTAATATCTCCTGTTCCCGTTCCTGTAACTGGAAATTTCCGGAATATATAATATCCTGTTTTCCAGAATTCAAATCGTTGCATGATAGAGTGCCCTGAAGAATTTCCGGAATAATAATAAGTCCGGTATTCCCATGCAAGTTGCTTCATGCGGTTGCTTACAGAACTACCTTCCATATAATCCACATTTGGAATCCCGTTTTCCACAGCCGTTATTTCGTCTTCACTCAGACTGCTCACTGCAATTGAATCACGATAGAGATTTTTAGAAGCCAGAAAACGAATCAAAGTAGTGCGTAAATCCTGACCCATTGCATCACGTCCTGTAAAATTATAAGTACTTCTTTTATTCCATACTGATTCTAGTTCTTTATCGCAGATGTTAATCCACACCGGATTATTATTTTCAGTCTGGTACAAATTGGTGTTTTGTGAATAGAAATTTCCTGATGCTGTTTTTTCTTTCAGCATGCCCGGAGTGATAACCACTTTTTTTATACTGTCAATAAATACAAAATCAAATAAGCGAACACTTCCGTAAATGAGTAAAGGAAACAGCAGGAAAGCGAATAGACGTACTGCTTTATTTTTTCGTGCTTCAGAAATTATGAAGGAAATCAGGAATACAAATAAGATACAGATTCCTGTAAGAGATTGTAATATGAAAAGAAAAACAATGAACCATGCAGATAATATATACAGCACAGTCCTCATCATAGTTTTCTTTTCTTCACGAAGAAGATAAATAATTATTACCAGGCACATGCAGATGATGAGTGATAACCTGATATGGGAAATGAAAACTGAAATATCTCTGATGTCTTGTACTTCCACATGAGTAAAACCCAGCCACACTGCAGTGGAATACAATGTAGAAATAAGTGTGGAAAGAAGTAATACTTTTAAAATCAGATCAAATTTATTTTTCGGTAACGGAGGCATTGTACAGATCACCAGCGGAAGAATCAGTAATGGCAGTTTTATGCGAAGGTCATCCAGAGCATAACTGAAATCAGTTGTGAAAATTAATCCGGCAATGTGCAGTATATATATTCCGGCGATAACAGGAAAAACGGGATGATGTATCGCTGACTTTATTTTAGATTTAATATTTCCATCACAAAACCATGCAAGCAGTAAAACAATTTGTGAAATACTGATCAGCAGCAACCATAAAGGTAATCCTGCAACCAGTGCAGTTAATCCTGCAAAGTAGAGATAGGGAGCAGCTTTATGCAGGGAGGACATACATTCATTTTACTATACAAAAAAAATTAAGAAGGGTTGATTAAGGCTTATAAGTGCGCGCCATCACAGCGGCATGAACAGCAGGATCACTTAATGCTTTAACAGCCATTTTTATTTCCGGATCATGACGGAAACCATTCTCTACTCTTCCGTTCTGATAGTAATATCTCGATACAATTTCATTCTCCAGAAATTCTGTTATTTCATCTTTATGTATAGAAAGATCCTGCGTTTTATCATGAGCCAGTTTTTGTTTTACCAGTTCATATTGTGGTGCAATGGCATCGTAATATTTTTCTTTCTCAGCCTGTACTTTCAATTCATCAAGTTTCCTTTCACTCTCTGTAATATAATCATATTCTTTCGATGATAACCAGCTTTTGAAAGAAGTATATTGTGCATCACTTATTGAGAAATTACGTGCATCAGCAATGGTTGAATTTTTTAAATGGAAGTCAGTTGCGAAATCAAACAACAGATATTTTGTAATTAAACTTGTAGAGATCGGACTGTATTCAGGAATTTCCATGGTAAAATCAGGAGCAATACCTCCACCATCATAAACCACTCTTCCTTTTTTTGTTTTGAAAGCATTCATCAATGAATCCGGAACTTTTCCAACACTTCCATCAGCATTACGATGTGTGTAGTCCAATGCCTGTATGCAACGACCACTTGGTATATAATATTTAGATGTTGTTATTTTCAATTGTGCATTATAAGCCAGTGGTCGTGTTGATTGCACCAATCCTTTTCCGAATGTTCGTTGACCAATAATAATTGCACGGTCTAAATCCTGCAGACTTCCACTTACAATTTCTGCTGCAGATGCAGAACCACTGTTCACCAGCACTGCCATTGGTGTGTTTGCATCAACACTGCTGTTTAATGTTTTGTAAGTTTTGTTAAGTTCCGTTACTTTTCCTTTTGTACTTACCACTTCCTGTCCTTTATCAACAAAAACATTTACCACGTTTACTGCTTCATTTAATAATCCACCAGGATTACTTCTCAAATCAAGAATAATTCCTTTCAGTGTATTTTTTTTACGAAGATCTTCTACTGCATTTTTTACCTCCTGCCCTGCATCCTCTGTAAATCCTGTTAGTCGTATGTAAGCAATATTATTTTCTACAATTCCAAAATAAGGAACATTTTTGATTTTAATCTCTTCACGTCTGATGGATTTATTTATTGGTGCTGGTTCACCTTGTCGTTCCACTTTCACATTAACAACTGAATTCGGTGTGCCTTTTAACATCCTGCTTACATCATCATAATTTTTTCCTTTCACACTCTTACCATCAATTTCCAATATTCTGTCACCTGCTACAATTCCCGCTTTCTGTGCAGGGTAACCTTCATAAGGATCCGTGATAATAACACCTTCCTCACGTTGTCCGATCAATGCACCGATACCACCATATTGTCCTGTGGTGAGATAACGGTAATCTTCAAGTTCTGATTCAGGAATGTATTGTGTGTATGGATCTAATCCTGCCAGCATGGAATCAATACCACGACGAACCAGTTCAGCAGGATCTGTCTGATCCACATAATATATATTCAATTCACGGAAGAGTGTTGTGAAGATGTCGATATTGCGTGATACTTCGAAATAACTATCGTCAGCACTTCTGAACGAAAACAATGCAACAGTACCACCAATGAGTAATACAATTCCGGCTTTAAGTATTCTGTTCTTCTTTAACATTTTTTCTAAAAATTTCTATCGGTTACTTCTGTTACTATATATATTCATTATCACTGCAATTCAATCACATGTTTTTATTGTAAAGGATCATAACCGCTTCCTCCCCATGGATTACAGGAAAGAAAACGTTTCAGTGTAAGCCAGCTTCCTTTAAAGGGGCCATATTTTTTTAAAGCCTGCATACCATATTCTGAACAGGTAGGAGTATATCTGCATGCTGCCGGCAAATAAGGGGAAATTGCATTCTTATAAAATTTCATCAGCAGAAGAAGGAAATTATTGAGCAGCCACATAGTGTAAAGGAATCAAACGTTGTAAAAGTAAAATTATTTTTTCTTGAGTTTCGGTAAATGAAAGTTGTGTTTTCGACTGAACAATGAACAATAGTACAAGGCTTTTGTTCGCTGCTGTTAATGTTTGCTGTAGAGGATGTTTATTTATTCGGTAGGATTCTCTTACCATCCGTTTCATCCTGTTTCTGTCAACGGCATTACGCATAAAACGCTTGGGAGCAGAAACGGCAATTTTAACAGGAGAAGCTGCATTATAAGGTACTTCCATCCATATCATTTGGATGGGATATTGTTTTAAAGCAGTACCATGGAGGAAGAGGGCATCAAATATCCGCCGGCTTTTAATACGTTCAAATGCAGGGAAAGAATTTCGTTTTAATGAGGACATCATAATACCAAAATGCCCTTCCGGCAGAATGATTATTTGCTATTCTTCTTCAGGTAATTCTCAATGCTCATTGTCATAGATGGAGCTTCGGGAACCGGTGCCTGAATATCCAGTCTCAGTCCTGCTTCAAGAACTGCCTGAGAAGTGGTATGTCCAAAAGCAGCAATCAAGGTATTATTCTGAAGGAAGTCAGGGAAATTTTTAAAAAGAGAAGTGATTCCTGCAGGACTGAAGAAAACGAGCATGTCATATTTCACATCAGCAAGATCACTAAGGTTGCTGGCAACAGTACGGTAGATTACAGCTTTGTTAAACTGAAATCCTTTATCACCCAAAGCATCAGCAATCTCCTGCTTGGCAATATCAGAGCAAGGAAGCAGATACTTTTCTGTTTTATGTTTTTTCATCACTTCCATCAGGTCAGTGATATTCTGCTTACCATAGAAAATCTTACGCTTACGGTAGGTGATATATTTCTGAAGATAAAACGCTGTGGATTCGGATATGCAGAAGTATTTAAATTCTTCAATATTACTGATCCTCATCTCCGTACAAATACGAAAAAAATGATCTGCCGCATGACGGCTCGTTAAAATGATTGCCGTATGCTCAGGCACATTTATCCTGTCTTTCCTAAAGTCAACCGAAGCAATACCTTCAATATTGATAAAAGCCCTGAAGTCTATCTTCAGGTTATATTTTTTGGCAAGATCAAAGTAAGGTGACTTTTCAGATTCGGGCCGGGGCTGTGTAACGAGTATAGTTTTTACTTTCAAGTGTCTGTGTTTGTAATGAAAGAATGCCTATCCGATTCTGCTATCCCTGCATCAGAACAATTTTTCTGATTAGCAGCAGTGGGGCTACTTCGAACGCGCAAAGGTACAAAAACAAATAAAAAACCGGTGCCCTCGGAATACTCATCCATATTACTACAACTCTCACCAGCCTGTAACACAAAATTGCACCCAGTATCAGCAGTACAATTGTAATGAAATATTGCTGCCGGAACAGAGGAGAATACGTGATAAGCACGACAATCGGCAGCAGTAATAAACCGGCCATCATGTTGAAAAGAAAAATGGTGAATATGTAGGAAGATGCGGGCTTCTCCGCATTAAAAATATTACTCAGTATCCGCAATGAAAGCATTTTTGCAGTGTAAAGGATGGCAATTATGAGTGAGAAAGTAATAAATCTCATGAAGTCATTTTCCAGCCAGGGATGATTCCAGTCGTAAATTATACTTACCTGATAGAGAAACAATCCTCCGGCCAGGTAAAAAATGATGGAAGCATTTAATGATGCTCTTTGCAGCAACACGCTTTCATCTCTTACAATCTGGTTAGTAGTAGCCATGCTGAAGAAGGCATTTACCAGTTGCAGAAACATCCGGTGATAAAATATTTTATACCACGTAAATAATGCAACTATTGCAAGAAGAACCAGTGTTAACCAATCAGGAGTAATATGTCTGGGAAATGTTGCTTTATCATGAACAGGCTGCAGCTGATGTCCTTTAAAAATACTGCTTTGCGTATTGGCAGGAGATACTGCCTGAATGCGTGTTGCTGTTATTTTATCAGTATCGTGAATAGCCGTTAAAAGCAGACTGCTGTCGTTCACTGGCATTGCATTATCATTAATGCAAACGTAAAAGAATTATTGATAATAAAATGTGCTTTCTGAAACAGGTTATAACCGGAAGTTCCTGGAGATATTAAAACTGAAACGAAATCCTCCTTTCTCCCAGCTTTTAGTTGTTTTGCTGGTATAACCACTTTCAACAATTGCTTCTGCATTGGTAAACATCAGGCTGAAAACATGACCACCGGTTTCAAACTCCACACCTGCACCGAAAGCATTATATAATCCGTTATCATTATTTATTTTCCGGTAGGATCCCAGATTATACATATAATCTGCAATCAGTGCCATGCTATGTGTAATTTTTATCCGGCCACCGGCACCAATTGCAAAAATGTTGTTTTCATCATCGAAGTGACTTACAAAGTTGCGATGTATGATTGTAGGAACCAGTTCAAAAGAAAAACGTGGTGAGAATTTTTTTGCAATAATAATTTGTGCAGTATATACCAGCCTTCGTATTGTTTCTGTTGATGTGCTTACAGTATCAAAATTATATAAAGGATTTTCTTCATCACTGTAAGTAGCATTTGCAAAAGCGGTTATGGCAACAGGCATATGATTGTCATTCGTTTGTTCAAGCAATCGCATCTTACCAAGCAGTTCATAGTTCTCTTCCCTTTTATGATGTGCAACACCGATTGTGAAACGTTCTGTTATACCATATTCAAATGCAATTCTGATATCAGATGATTCATCAAAGCCGAACAGATTATGACGTGTACCACCACTTGATTTTCCTATAGATCCAAAACGGTGTGACACACGAAAATCAAGAGTATGTTTATGTACTGTTTCATTACTCTGCAGATTAATGATGCGTGTTGATTTAAAAGTTGCAGAAACTATTTCGCGTTGAAAAGAGGTAGAGTCGAGTAATGCACTCAGATCATCCTGTGCCAGCAGCGGTGAATATATATACAGCAGAAAAAAGCTGAGGAGGAGCGATTTCATAAATCTGATAATCTGTAAAAAAATTATTTCTGGTAAGGTGTATAAGAACAGGAATAACTTACGTCAATTATCTCTGCAATATTGGCAAGTACTATTTTTGGTATTTCAATGTTGTGATCTTTCAATGCTACTTTAAAAGATCCGGTAATGGTCATCTTTCCGCTCTTAATTGTCAGGGTTGCTTTTTCTGAATGCGACTTGTCAATTCCATGAATGGTATAAACGCCTGTTGCTGTGATTTCATAAGTGCCATCCTTACTTAAATTAACCGGCTCATTAATTTTTCCTTTGAATGTGGAGAACGGATATTTTTCGCTTTCCACATATTTTTCATTGAAGTGTTCCTGCATTAATGCTTTCTTAAAATGAAAACTGGTAAGTGGAACTTTAAACTGTATTTCACCGGTTGCTGCATTAATTACAGAATTCATGCTTTCACTTGTTGCATCAATATCTTCAACAGGTGTGGTGCTGTGAAACGAACATTTTCCACCTGTAGCAAGATAAACCTGAGCATTAATTGTTAAACTAAAAAGAAAAAATCCGATAACAAAAAGTAAGTGTTTATTCATAAGTTGTTTTTAAGTCATTCAACGGCAATAATGCCCGCCCGCATCCAGCCAGTCATTTAATGTTTTCAGATCATCTATGGTAAGCACTTTCGACAAGGGCATATGTTCAGGATCCGTAACAGGAAGGTTCAGTCGTATTTTCATTTTATCAAGTCGTGATTGAATGCCATCCGCTTTTGCATCATATACACTGTAGTTTCCTCTTTCAGATGCTGCATTTTCATTGTGACAGGAGCCGTTATTATCAGGATCGTAACAGTTGATGATAAAAATGGGTTTTATTGACATCACAAAATAACTGGAGTCGCAATTAGGTGTTATATCATCTGCTTTATCATTCAGACAGGAAGGCATACTAAACACTATCAGCGATAATAGCGCAACAGTAATCAGTACTTTGAATGTAACCTGTTTCATTGCCTTAACTGTCACAAAGATAAATTACCACACCATATATACTGCTGTTATTTTGTAATTATCAGTTAGTTGCAATCAATTATTCTTTTAACGGGATTTTACCTGAACACGTGCACCGGCTTTTCATTCTTTTATAGTAGTTTCGGCGCAATGAACAGCACTTTGAAAAATTTCATCCATGCAGGAATATTGTTCTTTGCTGTTTCCTGCTCATCAACATCTAAAGAAGAAAAAAAAATTCCCATGCGTACAGATATTCATAGTTATGCCCTTCCTGATGAAGCGGTAATTAAACATCTCGATATTGACTTGAATGTAAACTTTGATAAAAAGCAATTGTCGGGAACAGCAATTCTAACGATTGATAATATTAGTAAAGGGTCATCACTTCATCTTGATGCAAGAGATCTTACCATTGAAAAAATAACGCTTGATGATGGAGCCTCCACCACTTTCGAAATGAAAAAAGCAGAACCATATCTCGGAAGTGAACTGGTAGTTGCCATTAAACCGGAAACAAAAAAAGTTACGATTAATTATTCCACTTCTCCTGATGCAGCAGCACTGCAATGGTTAACACCTGCGCAAACTGCCGGTGGAAAATTTCCATTTCTCTTTACACAAAGTCAGGCTATTCTTGCACGCACATGGATTCCATTGCAGGACAGTCCCGGAATACGGTTTACCTATACTGCAACAATTCATTGCCCGAAAGAACTAATGGCTGTGATGTCGGCAGATAATGATACTGTTAAAAATGCTGAAGGAGTTTATCATTTTGAAATGCCGCAAGCTATTCCATCATACTTAATGGCCCTTACTGTTGGTGATCTTCAGTTTCATTCTTATGATAAAAGAAGCGGTGTTTTTGCTGAACCTGTTACTCTTGCAAAAGCAGCGTATGAATTTGAAGATATGCCGAAGATGATTTCTACTGCCGAAGAATTATATGGTCCGTATGCATGGGGACGATATGATGTATTGGTATTACCTCCGAGTTTTCCTTTTGGCGGAATGGAAAATCCACGCATAACATTTGCAACACCAACAATACTTGCCGGTGATCGTTCATTGGTTTCTTTGATTGCACATGAGCTTGCACATTCGTGGAGTGGTAATCTTGTTACTAATGCAACATGGAACGACTTCTGGCTGAATGAAGGATTCACTGTTTATTTTGAAACACGCATCATGGAGAAATTATATGGTAAGCCTTATGCTGATATGCTTACTGTTTTAAGTAAAGGTGAATTGCTGCATACTATTGATGTTATGGGAAAAGATAATGCAGACACAAAATTATTTCTCGATCTGAAAGGACGTGATCCGGATGAAGGAGTGAGTGATATTGCGTATGAGAAAGGAAGATTTTTTCTTACTACCATTGAAAAAGAAGTGGGTCGTGAACGTTGGGATGCATTTGTAAAAAAATATTTTCATGAGCATGCATTTCAAAGTATCACAACTGAAAAATTTCTTGCTTATCTTGATAAAGAATTAATAAAAGGTAATGCAGATCTTAAAAATAAATTACGTGTTAATGATTGGGTGTATGGTCCGGGATTACCTGATAATTGTGTGGAGGTTACAAGTGATGAACTTGCAAAAGCAACAGGTGAAGCAGATGCTTTTATCAATGGAAAAAAACCATCTGAATTAAATACAAAGGATTTTACAACACATCATTGGTTACAGTTTTTACGTCAGTTGCCGGATAGTCTTCCAGCAGAAAAATTAGCAATGCTGGATAAACAATTTCATTTCACACAAAGTGGCAATGCAGAAATTAAGTGCGAGTGGCTGCAGCTTGTTGTGCATTCAAATTATGAACCTGCATATGCAGCACTGGAAGAGTTTCTTACATCTGTAGGAAGAAGAAAATTCTTAAAACCATTATATATAGCAATGGCAGCAACACCATCAGGAAAGATAATGGCAAAGAATATATATGCCAAAGCACGATCAGGTTATCATGCTGTTGCGTATAATACGATTGATGAAATATTGAAATGAGTTCGGAGTAAAGTTGTGAGCAATGAGTTTTGAGTTCGTAGAGAATAAATTCAATATTCAATAATTATCAACAGTACGCTGATCATTATGATCTTTATGATTTATTATGATTGAATATTTGACTTCGGTATTCGACATTCCCTGTTCAATATTTGATATTCTCTTTAAGTTCGGAGAAACATATATATAATGATTACATGAAACCCATCACAACCCTCTTACTATTATTGATTTGTTTAAGCGTTAAAAAATCAAGCGCACAAAATGATTCACTTCAAACACAAAGAAAAGGATATATAGGTTTTTCATTAGGCCCCAGTTATCCCTTGCCAATAACTGCAGCACATAATTTAGGGTCATTAAAAGGTGAAAGGGGACTTGCACTTAGTCTTATTGATTTTGGATATTTTTTCAGTCGCAGATTTGGTGTTGCAGTAAAATGGGAAGGTGTTTCCTATCTGTTTTCACCAAATGAACTTAACCACTATCTCTACCAGACCTATACTTATAAAAAACTTTTACTTACTGATAAATGGACCAGTTCAGCATTGATGGCTGGAGTACGTATTGCTAATCAAAAGAAAAAGTCAACTCAATCACTGGGATTATTTATTGGACTTATGAATTCTGAAACTCCGGAAGTTGAATTCCGTGATAGCACAAATATTTTAATAACAAAACAAAAGGC
>JBDTVD010000018.1:0-22180 GCA_040007375.1 Bacteroidota bacterium
AGAACAATATTGCCAGTATGTTACGGTAAAAAAAGATGCTGCAAAAAGAAAGTAGGTTTTTTTTTAAAACACTTGCGGATTTCCTTCTCCCGTTTCACATAAACTTTTCAGGCTGTTCATATATAAACCCCAGTGATAGTTGCAGACACCAAAGAAATCTGTTACTGCTCTCCAGTTGTTATGTGTGAAACGTACAGTTGTACAACCGTTATCTTCTGTAATCTCAAAAGATATTTCCGTTCCTATCCACTCATGACCGGATGGAAAATTAGATTCCATTACAACCCATTTTACCTGCTGGTTTCTTAGCGATTCAGTTACTTCAACCATATCGAAAAATCCGTTTGGAAAACCAAATCGGATCTTACCGCCCGGATAAGTATTTCCTGTTGTGTCGGTAGTCCACCAGCCTGATAGTCCATCAAGCGTAGTTAGAAATTCATACACTTTTGCAGCATCCGATTTAATCTGGAAGCAATGAAAAATAGTAGACGTCATAATACTTAATAATATAGAGTTAAAAAATTTTTTGATGGGTCCGGGAATCATGCACATTTCCGGGTTGGTAGGGTAAAGATAGAGAAAAGGACTTTAAATGCAATACTTGTTTAAAAAAGGAATATATAACTCCTTATGATTCGCATTTACCATACTAATAATATAGTTCAGCACGTTAATGAAAAGTATGGAATTTTATTAATTGCGAGAACCATTAAACGAAAATACAGGATGATAAAGTCTATTTTAATAAATGCTGAAGGAGCGATGTTAAGTACTTTCTGTTCTGTGCTTTTAATTATTGTGCTTTGCAGTTCTTTTATATGCAAGGATGATTTTCGTACAGAGCAATTAAAGTATAAAAGAGTAAAAGCTGCCTATGAGGAAAAGGAAGATGGATTGAAAAAAATGCTTAAGGAAAAATCAATATCAATAAACAATATGCAAATGTTGCTTGTTGGTTATAAACAGGAAATGGAACTGCAACTGTGGGCAAGAAATAGCAGTGAAAAAAAATATCATTTTATTAAATCATATAATTTCTGTGCATTATCAGGAAAGTTGGGACCAAAAAGAAAAGCAGGTGATGAACAGGTGCCGGAAGGATTTTATTATGTTGATCGTTTTAATCCTGCCAGTAATTTTTATTTATCACTTGGAATTAATTATCCTAATAAATCTGATCGGTTACTTGGTGATAAAGTACATCCTGGTGGCGATGTTTTTATTCATGGAAATTGCGTTACGATTGGTTGTATCCCTGTTACGGATGATAAAATCAAGGAACTATATATCTGTGCTGTGGAAGCAACAAACAACGGACAGAAAAAAATTCCGGTTTATATTTTCCCTATGAAAATGAAGGAGGAAACATTTTCTTCAGTCTGCAATAAAAATAAAGCGTCTATATCACTTACTACTTTCTGGAAGCAACTTTTAAAAGGATATACTAACTGGACTAAAACTAATGAAGCATTAAATTATACTGTTGATGAGAAAGGCAATTATATTTTCCAGGATTAAAGTATGTTTTTAAAATTAATACCGGATCATTTTAAATGTATGATTTTTTCCTGATGTATATATATGAAGCAGATACATGTCTCCAATGTCAACCTGCTTTATTGTATTGATAGTAATTTCTTTTTCTTCTGATGTTACTTTCATACTGTAACATAATCTGCCTTCCTTATCTGTAATCTTAATTTCATCTCCTCTTGAAAAAAGCTGTTTGTTACGAAGTTTAACAATGCCGGAAGTTGGATTTGGATAAAGTGTTATTCCATCAATTGTTTTAATTTCATTCATCCCTGTTATTCCCTGTCCTTCTATTATGTTCAGAAATTGATTTACAGTGATACCGGTAAAATATTCTACTGAATCGGAAGGCCACTGCACTATTACTGAATCTACAGCTGTTGCATTTCCAATTCCGAAATGTACTCTTAAATCATTCTGCCCGCAATAAGAACTCTGTGCGGAAATCTCACGCATCTGCCACACAACATTTCCATTGATCACAGATTTAATTCTAACGATAGCACCAATAGCGGATTTGTTTGATTGCATACCAACAAGATGAAAGGTAATCCAGTTGTTATTGTTTCCATCATTATGATACAACAGGTCACTTCGATCAACACCGTTAAAACGACATGTTGCTGCAGCGAGATCTTCAAAACCATCATTATCATAATCACCAAATGCACAACCATACGTCCAGTCAAAATCACTCACTATTGCATTTCCGCTAATCCGTGTGAAGTTACCATTGCCATCATTGGTATATAAAAAATTATTATATAAAGAGGCACCAAAAGAATTCGTTACAAAAAGATCTACGTCACCATCATTATCAATATCACTCCATGCTGAACTGAAAGAATGTCCCGGTGTTTTTGATACCGTGTCATTCACCAGTTTACTAAAATTAAAATTTCCATCATTTCGGAACAATGCATTTGTGGCTCCATCATTCGAGAGAAAAACATCCAGGTCACCATCATTATCAATATCAGCCCAACTGCTGCTCATGGTATTGCCGCTGTTATTTACAATGGCGCCTGCAGTAACTTTTGCAAATATTCCTGCACCATCATTTCTATATATATTCTCCTGTTGATTATTTTCATTAGTTATAAAAAGATCCGGATCATTATCCATATCTATATCCGTCCAGTTTACACAACGTGATTTATACTGATCCGTAACCATCGTACCTGTTGTTATTTTAGTAAAAGCACCTCCACCATTGTTGTGATATAAATAGTTGCGCAGGATACTGTCGCTATTTGTTACATATAAATCTACCAGACCATCGTTATCATAATCTCCCCAGGAAGCTGTTTCCGAATAACCAAGATCATTAACAGGTGATCCGCTGAACTCCTGAATAAAGGTGTCATTGCCACTGTTTATATATAAGAGGTTATTTACACCATGCCAGTTTACCACAAAAGCATCAATATCACCATCATTATCCATATCAGCCCATGTGGCACCGTCAGAAGGAGCAAAATCAGAAACAATAGGATCACCGGTAACGGCAGTAAAATTTCCTCCTCCGTTATTTATATATAAAAAATTATCCTGGCCACCTGCCGGCCCGTTGGTAATCATCAGGTCAATCAAGCCATCATTGTTTACATCAATCCAGTTTACACTTCTGGAGTCACCAATAGTTGTTGAAACAGGAGATGTAGTAACTTTTGTAAATGATTGTGCAGTGGATGTTTTACCTGTTATTAAAAAGACAAACAGTAAGAACATTTGGATTTTTAAGGTGGTCATATTTTTTTATCAAACATAAATTACATTAATGCATGGAAAAATTATGATAGATGTATAAACGATATCATCAACCGGAAAACGTTCTTACACAAACATTGTAACGGGAGGAAACAGGAGTTGCAGTTTATCACTGTTAAGTGTAATTTCGTCGTTAATACTTCATTAATCCATATTTTTTCCTGATGTTTAGGTCATGATTCAAAAATTGTTGCGTCACATTTTTTTCTGGCTGATTTATTTCGGAGTGCTTCTTTTTAATGATGTTTTTCTTTCTTATTCTTCCATGTCAAGCAATACTCCTGATTTTGTAATCAAGAGCATTTTGTCCATCGGTTTAATACTAATGATTAAAATTCCTTTAGTGTATTACGTGATTTATGTATTGATACCTCGTTGGCAGCGACTGGAAAACAGGGTTCGCCTGGGATTGGAATTTTGTGCAGCACTCATAATTGCTTTAGTGGTGTACCGAATACTCATGCATCTTTTAATATGGCCACACATCTGGAATGAATTTCCGAAAAAACAATCTTTCCTTCAATATACTGCCCGTATTTTTTATTCTTTGCTCGATGTTTTGCAGGTGGTTACCATTGCTGCTGCAATCCGTCTTTTGAAATTGCGTATTGCTGCTGTTAAAAAAGAAAAAGTTTTGATACAGGAGAAACTGCATTCTGAATTGCAACAATTGAAATCACAGGTAAATCCACATTTTCTTTTTAATTCTCTCAACAGTATTTATGCATTATCACGAAATCATTCAGAGGAAACTCCTGCTGTCGTTCTGAAACTATCAGGAATACTCCGTTATATGCTTTATGAAAACAATAAATCACTGGTAGCAATAGGTGGAGAAATTAAAATTATTGAAGATTATCTGGAACTGCAGCAGGTACGTTTTGGTAAGAAGAGAAAAGTAATTCTCCATAAAACTATTCATGATGCAAATGTTGCTGTTCCTCCGCTCATCATTCTGCCACTTCTTGAAAATGCTTTTAAACATGGTGCTGCTGATGGTGAACCGGCACAATGTAAAATTTTTGCTGATAGTAAAAAGCTGGAAGTAATAATGACGAATCCTGTTTCTGGAATTGCCGGGTTGAAACAGGAGAATGATGGCATCGGCCTTTCTAATATCCAACGGCAACTGGAATTGATGTATCGTGACTTTCAATTTAACTATTTCAGAAATGAAAATCTTTTTACTGTGAATTTGACAATTAATTTAGCAAGCTATGCAGGTGATGAATTGTTTGATAGTAGAGGATGAACCACTGGCAGCAGATGTAATCGGTGATTATATCAGCCAGGTTCCCGGAATGATGCTCGTTGGAATTTGTGATGATGTATTTTCTGCAACGGAGAAAATGCATCATACACAGGTTGACATTATATTTCTTGATATTAATTTACCGGGAATAAATGGATTGGATTTCATTCGTACATTAACTGTAAAACCGCATATTATTCTTACAACAGCTTATCATCAGTATGCTATAGAAGGATTTAATCTCAACGTTACAGATTATCTTCTGAAACCTGTTGAGTTCAGTCGTTTTTTGCTGGCCGTAAACAAAGTTTTTGAAAGGACATCGTTACATTCCTCACAAAATGAAAAAACTGACAGGAAGCATTTTTATTTTACCGCTGACAGGAAGAAAGTGAAAGTGTTTGCTGATGAAATAATATATATTGAAAGTTTTAAAGATTATATTAAAATTCATACATCTGATCAGGCTGTTATTACCAAGATGAGTATAAGTGACATGGAACGGACGCTGTCTGATCTTGGCTTTATCAGGGTGCATAAATCGTTTATTATAAATACAGAAATGATTACTGCTTACAATGCTACGGATATTGAATTGAGGAATTTTAAAATAACTATTGGAAGAACATATTGTGATGCCGTAAGCAGAAGGCTGGAGCAACTTAACAGGATTTAAAAGTGTTGTAATTGCAGGTTTTATCTGTTAAAGGAGGAAGTGTTTCTTTTTTTGCTAATTTTCGAGTGTAAAAAAATAAACCATGAAAAAACTGTTACTGATTCTTAGTCTTATCTCCACAATTGCTACAGCACAGGATGCTGACAATGCTTCCCCATTAAGAACATCATTACCCAAACCACAGGCAGCGAAAACCACAGGTGGATTAATGGGTACTTATACAATAGGAGGAGTATCACCTGATTATGCAACTTTTGCAGCCGCCTTCGCTGATCTGGCAACAGTGGGAGTAGGTGCACCTGTTGATTTTGTTGTGCGTGCGGGAACCTATACAGAACAGGTTTCATTGGGTGTTATTTCGGGAGCATCAGCAGCAACTCCTGTAGCATTTCATTCGGAAGCGTTTGACAGTACAACAGTAATATTAACTTTTCCATCATCAACAGCAGCAACCAATAATTATACATTACAGTTGAATGGCGCCGATTATGTTTCATTTAACAGTATAACAATTGAACGGTCAGGAATAGATATATATTCAACAGTTGTAGAACTCGCAAATGGTTGTGATAGTATTTCTTTTATGCATAATATATTTAAAGGATCAGCCGGAGTATCAGCAATCAACAGCACCGGAACACGATCCTGTATTTTCTCTGATGCAATGTTCAGCAATAATGATTTGCATATAATTAATAATCGCTTTGTTGATAATGCAAACGGCATATGGGTAAATGGAAACAGCACACCTGGTAATTATGCAACAGGACTTGAAATTACTGATAATTATTTCAGTAATTTTTATGTTGGTGCTTTTGTTTTATACCAGGATGCTCCAATCATTCATCATAATACTGTTGTAAGAAACACTATCAATTCTACTGTTGATTATTTTGGAATCAGTTTAAGATATATCACCGGAGCACTGCTTGTTGTTAAGAATAAGGTAAACACATTCACGGGTAATTATGGAATACGATTACGTGAAGCAGTAACTGTATCACCATTTATGGGAACTGTTGCCAACAATATGGTTCAGATTGGAGATGCAGGCGCAGGCAGAGGCATTGCACTAGAGGATAATTGTACTAATCAATCGATACGTCACAACACGGTGAATTATAATCTTGCAAGCGCAACAGGAAGAGCCATGAATATTGAAGGCACAAACTCAGCAGGAATGGAAGTGGTAAATAATTGTTTTGTCAATCGTGGAGGTGGTTATGCAATATATATAGGTGTGGGTGCAACAACAGGACTTTCCGGTTCGGATTACAACTGTTTTTATTCATCGGGAACATTACTTGCTTTTTTCGGAACCAACCTGGCCAGTCTTAATACATGGCAGATTGTAACCAGTGGAATGGATTTACATGCCGTTTCTTTAAATCCTGTTTTTGTTTCTGCATATGATCTGCATGTAAACACATCAGCACTTGATAATACAGGAACACCTGATGGAACACCTGATGATATCGATGGAGAACCACGCAATCCTGTAACACCGGATATTGGTGCCGATGAATTTACTTTTTCAGGAATTGATGAGAATGGTATTTCAGCATTTGCAATTTCTCCTAATCCTTTTACTGATGCAACTTTAATTACATTGACAAATGCTGCTGCAGGTTCTGAGTTTCATTTTCGTTTAATGGATATGAAAGGATGTTTACTTGCTGATGATTATTTTTCAGGAACAACATATATATTTCAGCGAAATGCTCTTCCTGCCGGAATCTATATCTGTAAAATTAATGCTACAGGAAAAACAGATTCGGAATTTGTAAGTAAAGTAGTTATTACCGATAAATAGATTACTTGTTTTGATGGAAGAATAATTCCGACAATCCTTATAATAAAAATGCTCCGTGATACTTTACGGAGCATTTTAAATTAAAAAGATATATAAAGCAAAATTGACTTATCTTAAACGGACGTTGAGGTCGTTGATTTTCCTGAACCTAATATAGCTGCAATAGTTCCTCCCACAACTGCTGATACCAGTGAACTGGCAATAACATCTACAGCAATAAGACGAAGACGATACAGGTTCATCATAGAATAAAAAGAAAGATCGTAACTGATACATGTTATTACACCAATGAATAATGCTGCTGTAAAGCCTGCTGCAAAAGTGTTAATGTGTGCCCACTTACTGAATATATATGAAAGGAGAAATGCCCAAAAGAATCCTGCAATAAAAATCCCGATCAGGTTAGGCATTTTTTTAACCAGCCCTTCATAGACTTTCATGTTTTCTGTGTAATAGCCATGCAGCGCAATTCCAAAAATCAACCATCCGAGAAGGAAGGAAACAACTGCACCCACAAATGCTGCAAGGAATATTTTTTTATCCATGATACAGATCTTTAAGTGAGCCGGAAAGTTAATACCTCATCAATGGAATGGTTAAATCCATTTTTGCACTTATCAACAGGAGTTGTTTATAACGACAGTAAGATTACTCCTGGTGATGAAAAGCACCAAGAATGCGTTGAACGTCTGCAGTATGACGATAAGGCTGGATAACTTCACGTGCTTCTTCCGGGCTGGTAACAGGTCCTGATGCATCAAAATATCCAAAGCCTTTATATATACCATTTTCAATAAGCACCACAGACCGTTCATTGAATTCGCGGCCTTCATCAATAATCATCCGCGTTTCTGTTGATCCCGAAATAGATTGTAATGCTGCTTCTGCTCTTTCATTGTAAACAGTAATATCTTCCTTACCACAACAGGCACCACGGCATTTTTTTATCTGGTAGTCGAAACAGGCACCTGGTGTACTATGTAATCCACAGAATTTCGCACAGAGTTCAAACTTGCTGATCATGCGCAGAAGAAACTGATGTGCCGATTCAAAGCTGCGGAAAGAAGTAAGCGGATGCAAAACTTTATGATTGCGTGCAATAGCAAGATGCTGAAATCCTTTTACATCCTGGTATCCGGTAAGCACATAACTACCACGGTCATATTTCTGTGCCTGGTTATAAACCGGAAAATGTTTTTTTATTTCATCACTTTCAAGAAGTAATGCAATCAGTTCCGTTCCGCAAATCTCATAGGTAATATCTGCAATTTGTGAGATAAAAGAAATCCTGCTTCCCTTTCCTGTAAAATGACTGTAAATACGGCTCTTGATATTAATGGCTTTCCCTATATATATAATTTTACTGCTCAGATCACGGAAATAATATACGCCTGGTTTTTCCGGTAAATTGTCGAATGTTTCTTTGGGAAGAAGTGGAGGAAGAACACTGATGTCTTTATTTTTCTTGCCTGGATTTACAATCGTTCCCTCAATATCTTCTTCCAGGCAACGCTGAAATAATTTTGCTGTTGCCTCTGCATCACCCATTGCACGATGACGGTTTTCTAATTTAATACCAAGTCCTGAACAGATATTACCCAGACTGTAAGATGGAAATCCCGGAAAAAATTTTCTGCTCAACCGAACCGTACATAATTTATCACGACGATAATCAGCACCAAGACTTTTAAAAGCATTACGCACAAAAGAGTAATCAAAATTTACAGAGTGTGCTACAAAGGTTGCACCTTCCGTCATTGTCCAGATCTTTTTTGCTACTTCTTCAAACTTCGGAGCATCAACAAGCATTTCATTACTGATTCCGGTTAGTCGCTGCACATAAGGAAGCACTGGCGAACATGGATTGATCAGTGATTCAAAACGGTCGGTGATCTGTTTGCCATCATGAAGTATAACAGCAATTTCCGTAATGCCTGTTGCAGCAGAATAGGATCCTGTTGTTTCAATATCAATAATTGCAAAGCGGCGCATCTCACAAAAATAAACAGTACATAATAATAGCTGAACTTACTTTGAATGAATGTAAAAAAATAACAGCATTGATTACCAGTACTGAGTTATCAATTAATGTATTTAACGTTTCTGCATTTTACTTACACTGACCATTTTCCGTTCCAGTGGCTGTTTTTACCCGGCCGGCATCATTATTTAGTTTTACTATTTTAAAAGCAGTTCATTTGTATTGTAGAATAAGAGAAGAAGAAATCAGAACTTAATATTATAACGATTTATTTTCTCTAAATAACAAAATGATATAAAAACGTAGTTGTTGATTTATATATAAAAGGCGGGACTGTAATTTATTTACGGTTCCGCCTTTTGAATTTCAGTATCAATCAGGAAAGCTTGTCGGATAACAATCGTATCTCCAGTCGTGGAGAAATTTTTTCATATAAAATATTATATACTGCATTACAGATAGGCAGATTTACCTGGTATCGTTTATTGATTTCATGAATACATTTTGCAGCATAATATCCTTCTGCAACCATATTCATTTCCAGTTGTGCCGATTTTACAGAATATCCTTTTCCAATCATACCTCCAAAAGTACGGTTACGACTGAACTGTGAATAAGCAGTAACAAGCAGATCGCCTAAATATGCAGAATCATTTATATCACGTTCAATAGGATGAACTGCATCAACAAAACGTTTTATCTCCTGCAGTGCATTAGCTATTAATACAGCATGGAAATTATCACCATAACCTAATCCATGACAAATTCCGCTGGCAAGAGCCATAATGTTTTTTAGTACTGCTGCATATTCAGTTCCATATATATCATCACTTACTATCGTCTTTATATATCTGCAGGAAAGCCACGATGCAATTTCTTTTGTCAATACTGCATCCTGTCCTGCAACTGTGAGATAGGATAATTTTTCAAGAGCTACTTCTTCTGCATGACAAGGTCCTGTTATCACTCCTATATTCTGAAAGGGAACACCGAAATGCTGATGCATGTATTCACCAACGATAAGATTAGTAGAAGGTTCAATTCCTTTTATTGCTGAAAAAACATTTTTACCAGAGAAGGCTTCAGGCTTTACTGTTTCCAATGACGAAGCAAGGAATGCTGCCGGAACAGCAAGAACAATGTAAGATGAATCAAACACCTCATTCACATCAGCAGTAACTTTTATTTTCTGCATATCCAGTTCCACATCACCCAGGTAATTTGGATTGTGATGATACTTGCGGATAAAGTCAACGGACTCTTTATTGCGCATCCACCAGGTGATGTGATCAACATTGTTAGTGAGGATTTTTATAAGTGCAGTTGCCCAGCTTCCTCCTCCAAGAACTGCAATTCTCTTTATCATATCAGGGAGCTAAGATCATTAAAAAGAAGATATGGTAATCACACTGTCACATCGTAATTGAAGCAAAATAGCAATTGAAATAATTTCATCAGGAGCGACACTGAGAACTATTTTATTGTATTAAATTATTTTAATAGATTCGCCTCACCCTTAAAACCATATCATATGAGAATTGTTAAAATAATCCTTCTTGTAATTGTTGCACTCATCGTACTTTCTGCAGTTGCAGGCCTGTTCATGTCATCAAAATTTTCGATGGAGCGATCTACTTTAATTAATGCGGATCAGAAAGTAATTTTCGACCAGATAAATAATCTGAAAAACTGGGAGCAATGGTCGCCATGGCAGAAAATGGATCCGGAAACAAAAATAACTTATGATGGTCCGGAAGCAGGTGTTGGTGCAAGTTATAGCTGGACAAGTTCAAAAAATGGAGATGGAACATTAACCATCAGTGAAAGCATTCCCTATGAATCCGTAACAACAGATATGGATTTTAAAGAGAATGGTAAAGGAGTGGCAGGATTTAAAATCGCTAAAGAAGGTAATGGAAATAAACTGATATGGTGGTTTGAAACAGATCTTGAAAGTAATCCATTTAAAAAATTCTTTTTCGGTATGATGGGAGAAAGCATCATGTCAAAACCTTTTGACCAGGGATTAAGTGATATTAAAAAAATTGCAGAGAGCATGCCTTCTGCTGCTCCTGAAATTATTCCTGCTGTTCCTGATACATTGTCTGCAGATACAACAAAATAAAAAATGTATTTCAGTATATATATTCATTTCTCAGATTTTTAGTTTCAAGTATCAAGACAAAAACTTCCTGAAGTAAAAATGGGTTGGAGTAAAACGTTCTAACGATTAACGGAATAGAAGTGACTGCAGAAAAAAATTTAATTTTCCATGAAAATACTCAAATTCACCCTGATCACTTTTCTTGCAGTGGTGATACTTTTCTTTGCTATGGCATTGTTGCTTCCTTCTGTAAATTATATTGAACGCAGCATCACTATTCATGCACCTGTAGAAAAAGTTTATTCTTCTTTTAGCAATATAAAGGAATGGAATAGTGTTTCCTTATTGCAAAAGGATGCTGCTGTAAAATATTTCCCTGATTCAATAATTCAGTTTGAACGTGTGAATAAAGATATCGGAAAGACAGTTTATGTTACTGTAAAATTTTCAGGTAATGTGGATGAAGCAGTTGTTACACTTATTTATGAAACACCACTTCCTCTTGTAATGCGCATGATGACTTCTAAAATTGAAGAAACGACAGTGCCTTTGATGGAAGAAAGTCTTGCATTGCAAAAGAAATCTATTGAAGCTATTAATCAGTAATAATTGTTTACCTGCTGTTTGATTAAAAATATATTTCTAAAAAAATTATACGTAAGCAATTTGTAATGAATTTGCTTTAGAAAATAAACGATAATTTAATTACTATGAAAAACTCAAATGAAGTACTGATAAAAATGGTGCTTGATGCATGGAATACACATGTTCAACGCGCTGAAAAATTATTTAATAATCTTAATGATGTGGAGATGTTGAAAGAAGTTGCGCCCGGAAGAAATCGTGGTGTTTATCTTTTCGGACATCTCATTGCTGTTCATGATGGCATACCTGCTTTATTGGGTGTTGGAAAACAAAATTATCCGGAACTGAATGCTGTCTTTATAAATGAAGCAGATAAATCATCATTACCTGTTCCATCAATTGGTGATTTAAGAACATCCTGGAAAAAAGTGCATAGCGATCTTTCAGAGGGATTTAACAAATTATCATCTGATGAATGGTTTTCTGCACACACTGCAGTTTCAGAAGTTGATTTTGTAAAAGAACCACATCGCAATAAATTAAATATTATTATTAATCGCACCAATCATCTCAGTTATCATTTAGGTCAGCTTGCTTTGATAAAATAAAATGTGATCCGTTAAAAAAGTTCTGATTTTTTATGGAAGTTCATTAAACACCTAACTTTACATATAAAGTTGTATTCAGATCATGAAATATAAATTTGATCAACCGGTAAACGGCACCATTGGCACTGAAAAATATCAATGCACAATTGAGTGGAGGAATGGAAAGTTTATTTCTGATGAACCTGCTTCTTCAGGCGGAGGAGATAAGGGTCCTGATCCGCATTCACTACTGTTGTCATCAATAGCATCCTGCACACTGATTACATTACGCATGTACATCGACAGAAAGGAATGGGATATTCCGGAGATAGTAGTTCACTCGAATTTGTACGAGGAAATTAAAGATGATGAAACAATAACTACTATTGACAGAGATATTATTTTTCCTGCAGGTGTGGATGAGGAACGTAAAACCCGTTTAATGGAAATTGCAAAACATTGTCCTGTTTCAAAAATTCTGGAAGGGAAAATAAAAGTCCGCACATTTGTTTTTCGTGATACTGAAACGGAGAAGAAAATCAATTATGCAAATGATGAAATAACAGTAGTATGGAAACCGGAATACTGTCAGCACTCTATACGTTGCTGGACACAATTACCAACTGTATTTAATCCGAAAATTAAAAAATGGATTGATCCTGATGGAGCAGGAGCAGATGAAATTATTGATCAGGTGAATAAATGCCCATCAGGAGCATTGCGTTGGTTTCGCACTAAAGAAAAAGAATAATATATATAGATTCTGAAAAATATTTTATGAATCGCAAATCATTTTTAAAAACACTGGCAATACTACCTATGGCAGGAGCAGCAATGAAATTAAATGAATTGAGTAAGATGACAGCGCCGTTTGGAAATACTGAACCGATGCCTGTATTATTTCTCGGACATGGCAGTCCGATGAATGCTATTGAAGAAAATGAATTTGTAAGTGGATGGAGAGCTATTGGTAAAACAATTCCAAAGCCGAATGCTGTGTTATGTGTTTCTGCACATTGGGAAACACGGGGAACATTTGTAACTGCCATGCAACATCCTGCTACCATTCATGATTTTGGTGGATTTCCAAAACAGTTGTTTGAAGTACAGTATCCTGCTCCGGGAAGTCCTGAACTTGCAAAAGAAACGCAACGCATCATCACAAAAACAGAAGTTGGACTTGATGATAAATGGGGATTGGATCATGGCTGCTGGAGTGTGGTAAAACATTTATTTCCTGATGCTGATGTTCCTGTTATACAATTGAGTTTAGATTATTACCAGGCAGCGCAATATCATTATGAATTATCACGTGAGTTAGCTGCTTTGCGAAACAAAGGAATATTAATAATCGGCAGTGGTAACATGGTGCACAATCTCGGATTGGTTGCATGGGATAAAATGAAACAACCGGATTTTGCATTCGACTGGGCAGAAGAAGCAAGTTCAAAAATGAAAAAATATATATTGGATGATGATCATCAGTCACTGATAAATTATAAATCACAGGGAAAAGCTTTTGATCTTGCAATACCATCTCCTGATCATTACTTACCACTGTTATATGCACTGGCATTAAAAGATAAAAATGATAAGATCACTTTATTCAATGATAAACCAGTTATGGGATCATTAACGATGACTTCGTTGAAAATTGAGAAGAGTTGAGAAGAGCGTATAACTGTTTATAGAAAAAGTTGTTATTGTGGATTTTTAATTTACTTTTAACTTTCCAAACAACTTCCTATGAATATTAAAATTACAAAATCACTTCTTGCTAACCTGTTTTTGATTTTCATCAGCCATACAATTCTTGCAGGAATTCCTCCAGGTAAAAAAGTATCACATAAAAGCCCGGATACAATATCACTTGCTTCACAGCAATCAGTTTATGATTTTGAAAGTGGAAACCAGGGTTGGACAGATAGTACTTTATCCGGTTCATCATGGATGCTAGGCACTCCTGCATATGGAACAACAACAGGAGCTTATTCGGGTGTAAATGCATGGGATGTAGATCTCACTCAACCATATGCCGGCAACACACTTTGCTGGCTCACATCACCTGTATTTGATCTTTCTAATGTACCATTTGCAACAATTAGTTTCAATCATAATTTTAGTATTGAACCGGATTGGGATGGAACAACTATGGAAATAACAACAGATAGTGGACTAACCTGGAATGTGCTGGGATCTGTTAATGATTCACTGGCAGTAAACTGGTTTAATGTTAATAGTTTCTTTGGAGTTCCTACCTGGTCAGGAAATTCTAATGGATGGATAACATCATCTTATAATATTTCTAACTATGCAGGATTACCGGCAGTTCAATTCCGTTTTGTTTTTTCATCTGATGGTAGTTTTAGTTATGATGGACATTCTATTGATGATTTTAAAATTTATCCGTTTGATTCAATCGATCTTGCAGTTGATGATATTAATTTGCCTGATTTAATTGTAGCAGGATATCCTGTAACACCGGAAATTAAAATTGTTAATATAGGATTAACTACCGTGAACAATTATGATGTTGACGTGTCACTCAATGGAAATTTACTTACCACTTTAAACTTCAATACACCACTTCAATCCGGCGACACGGTTATTATAAATAATTATGCAATTACGCCAATTGATTCAATATATAATATTTGCGCAACAGTTCATGCTATCGGTGATACCACTATTGCAAATAATATATATTGTAAAGCAGGACTGGTATTGTTTCCCGAACCCATTCCTTTTTTTACTGATTTTGAAACATCGTCACCATACTGGAGTGCTTTAAATATAACACCTTCAGGCCCTACCACTAATTGGACATACGGAAATCCTGCAACAGTAATATTTCTTGACGCATTTAGCGATACCATGTGTTCCTTTTGTGCGAATGATGCTAGCCCAGTATTGTCGTATTTATATAGTCCCACATTCAGAATAAACTCCGCACCGGTAAGGGTATCTTTTGAAAACAAATACCGGCTGCTGCAAAGTGAAGGAGTTTATATAAATTATGAAATTAATAATTCAGGAATATGGAACACACTGGGGTCAGCAAATGATCCTGAGGCATTTAACTGGTACAATGATACAAATGCAGTATTCGCGGGAGCACAACATTTTTCGGGGATAAGAGACTGGGCGTTATCATATATTAATATGAAACAATTTCTTCCTGCTGATTCTATTGTACGGTTTCGATTTGTGGATAGTAAAACAGATTCAGTATATGATTCAGGATATTTTTTACTGGATGATTTTAAAATTGAATATTTACCATCAACTGATATTGCAATAATTGATATCCTTAATGGAACAGGAGTTATTGATTCCTCTTCTCAAAGCAAGGTTGTGTTGAGAAATTATGGAGGGACTGATGCAACCGGCTTTACTGTTAAAGTATTGTTGAATGGCGTAACAAAAAGCACATTTATTTATACTGATACCTTGAGTGCCGGAGAAACGGACACCATTATGCCTGCATTTACTATCACGGCTTTATATAATGAAATCTGTGCATTAGTAATTGCAGCAAATGACAACGCACACTTTAATGACACATTATGTAAAGATGAAGTTGGTGGTATGACATTGGTTACATTGCCTTACAGTGATGATTTTGAAGGAACAGCATTATGGCAAAATCTTACTACCGGAAATAATTTAACTAACTGGGAACTGGGCCAACCGAATTACGGAGCAACATCTGATGCACATTCAGGATCCTACTGCTGGGACATTAATCTTAATGATCATTATTATGATGATGCACGGAGTTATTTATATTCTCCCTTTTTTGAAACTGGTGGACGCCAGCTTGACACATTGAGTTTCTGGCAAAATTATAATACTGAAACAGGGTGGGACGGTACATCACTGGAATATCGAATTGACTTTAACGGAGCGTGGACTCCGATTGCAGGATGGACGGGAAATTCCAACGGATGGATGCAAAATATATATAATTTGTCCGGTATTGTTTCCGGATCTATAATTCAATTTCGTTTTTTGTTTACATCAGATGGTTTATTCGATGAAGATGGATATTCAATAGATGATTTTTATTTCAACGCCAAAAGACAATCAGATATCGAAGTGCTCAATGTTGTTTCTCCTGCTACCAGCATTACACAAGGAACTATTGTGAATCTTGAAGTAACAATTAAAAACAACGGGTATGCTCCAACAGGAAACTGCAATATATATTATTCGCTGAATGGAAACTCCCCAACTGCTTTTCCATTTACACAGTCACTGGTAAGCGGAGCTACTGCAATTATTAATCTGGGTCAGTTGACTACTATACCCGGACCAAATTCATTATTAATATATACTGACTGGATAGCAGATGAAGTCCGGTTAAATGATACTATCAGGTATAATTTTATTTCCTTTTCAAAACTGATTCCTCCTTATAGTAATGATTTTGAAAGTTCAATTTACGGATGGTCAGAAAGCAATAACCAGTCAGGTACTCTTTGGCAATATGGTTCACCTTCATATGGTGTTACTTCATCCAGTCATAGCGGAAATAAATCATGGGATACTAATCTTTCAACCGCCTGCAGTAATAATGCTATTGCGGATTTATATACACCAGCATTTGATTTTACCTCAATGGTAAGTCCTCAGATTTTCTTCTGGATGAATTATGGTATGCAGAATGGATTTGATGGAGCCCGTGTTCAATATACAACGGACGACTTGAACTGGAATGTTCTTGGCGGATTTAATGATCCTTTGGGAATGAACTGGTATAATATATCTAATGTTGTTGCTTTTAATGTTTCGGCAGCATGGAGTGGTATCAATTCGGGATGGTTACCTATTTCTCATGATCTTTCATTTCTGGATGGACAATCATTCGTGCGGTTTTCATTTCAATTTAAATCAAGTGCCTCTTCACCTTCCAATGGAATAACAATGGACGATTTTATGATAAGTGAAGTTTCCGGAACAGATGATTATAAATCGGCATTAAATGTTTCTGTTTTTCCAAATCCTGCCTCAACAGAAATATATATAAAAACAAGTAATGAAAACGGTAACATAAATTATTCGCTGTATGCAACAGATGGAATGAAGGTCAGTGTTAATTCAACATCAACAAAAAACATGGTGATTATGGATGTAAGATCAATTTCTCCCGGCATATATATAGTAAAAGTGGAAAATGAAAATGGGACTGCTTACCGTAAAATTGTAAAACTCTGAAGTGAGCTTTTAAAATAATATCCAATAAAAAAGCCGGAGGGAATACCTTCGGCTTTTTTATAATTATCTAAATCAGATTATTTTTTCTCTTCTATATTCTTTTCATCATCCACCCCTTTGCTGGCATCTTTAAATTCTCTTATGCCTTTGCCTAGTCCACGGGCAAGTTCCGGAATTTTTTTACCACCGAACAGTAGTAATACAATCATAATGATCAGGAATATTTCGCCTCCGCCCATTCCGCCGAGGAATCCCAGTAAGATGTTATTTAACATGATGTTATATTTTACTTCGCAAAGGTAAGCCTCATTCCGAAATAATTACGTCTTTATATCAGGAAAGTATCAAATTGACCTGTTAAGGTTTTAAAAGAAAAGTGATGCTTTGAAGTTCAGTCAGTTAATGATTGAGTTTCCATCATCCTCAAATCAATAAAATTTAGAATTTTCAGGGATCAGCGTTTCAACCAGAGCTGAGGATTCAGTTTCGTGGTGTTTTTCCAGATTTCCAGGTGTACTTCTGCCTTTTGATTTTCATCATCATTACCAATGTTAGCGATCCTCTGTTTCGTAGTTACCTTATCACCGGTTTTTACTGCGACATCTGTGAGATTCGAATAAACAGTAAGGTATTCACCATGCCTGATGATTACTGCTTTGTTGGAGCCCGGAATGGAAATCACACCGGAAACAGTTCCATCGAAAATAGCTCGAGCACTGCTGCCTTTCGCACTTTGAATATCAATTCCATTATTATTCACCATGATTCCCTTTAACTCCTTATGCGGATGATTTCCGAAAGTTCCTGTGATTGCACCCTGGTCAACAGGCCAAGGAAGAATGCCTTTATTATTCGAAAAACCGGAAGATAATTTTGCTGCTTCAGGTGTTGATGTGAAGACATTTGCATTGGTAACATTTTTCTTTCCGGCAGCAACAGCTTTCTTTTTAGCAGCTTCAATTTCTTTTTTAATCAATGATTCTATTGCACGATCCAGCTTTAGTTTCGCAGCTTGTTTTTCGGCAAGATCTTTCTTTAATTTCTGCTCTCTCACGGTCAGGTTTTTCATCACCTGATCCTGTTCCACCTTTTCTTTTTCAAGCGTTGCCTTATTATTCTGCTCTGAAATTTTCAGGCTGGTTTTCTGATTTTTTTTAGTTTCAAGATCCTGTTTTTTTCCTGTGAGTTCTGTTTCTGTTCCTGTAATTTCTGCTGCCTGTTGCATACGGTGTTTGCTGTATTGCTGCAACCATGAAATACGTTTATAAGCCTGGTTGAAATCAGTTGCCGCAAAAATGAACATCAGTCGCTGATATATATTCCTGTTGCGATAAGCATAACGAACCATCTCAGCATATGCTGCTTTCAGACGTTTCATTTTTTCTTCCAGACTTACTATTTCTTTATTGGTATTTTCAATCTGTCCGCCAAGTGCAGATATCTCACCGTTAATAGTACCGATCAGTTGCTCGCGGAGTTTGATTTTTTTCTGAAGTGCTTCTAATTGTTCTTTAGTAGCATTTTTATTTTTACTTACGATCTTCAGCTGGTTATTGGTAAAATCAATTTCCTTCTGCAGCCTTTCCTTCTTGCGCTCCAGTTCTTTTTTGCTGGTAGTTTGTGCAAATGATGCAGTAACAACCAGCAGACAGAAAAATAATATATATTTAACGGATCCTCTCATAGCTGGCCGGAATGGTAAACGGAAATTCCTGTATTTCGCCTACTTCCACTTTTGAATAATCAATGGTAATTTCGAAATTCTTTTCTGCTGTAATTTTCGTTACTGATTTAAAAGGAAATAATCCGGCATCTGTTAAACGGAAATCACTGTAATCAGAATTTAGCGTTTTATTGATTTTCTGATCTTCAACAGAAACTTTTGTGATGCGGTAATTGGTATCAACATAACAATCCTGTATCACCGGTTTATTAGGATCTTTTTCTTCCAGCGAACGTTTCAGTTTATGTTTGTTTAAAGAACTTAATATATAATATTTTTCCTCCATGTATACGGAGTTAAATTTGTTTTCATTTTTTTTGTAAGCGAAGAAGTTACCGGTAAGCAGCGACTGCACAATTTCAAAATTCACTTTCATCTGCAACAACCTGTTTATATATTCCATCGTTGTTGCCCGATATTTATTATTGATTCGATCAAGTACCATGATAGAATCTCTGGTGATGAGAAGACGTGCTGCTTCAATACCTAACAACGGAGTAACGCTGATCCATATTGCACTGTCCTTATGTGCACGCAGGTGAATAGTGAAAGTGTTTTCTTTATCTTCCTGCTTTGTTGTTACAGATGCTTTTGCATTCATCCATTCCGCTTTAAAAGCACTGCTGTCAAGCTTATTCATCAGCTCGTCTACAGAACGGTCTTTCATTGGCCTTACCTCATTGTTCTCCACATGCTGAACGGCCTTCCTGGTTTTGCAGGATACTGCAATCAGGAAGAGAAAAAAGAATATATATGAATAACGGTAACCTGTTTTTTTATTCATATAATTTATGGTCGGCCAGTTTTTTTAACAGAAGTTCAGAGTAATCACCGGAGTCTTTCGCCTTCTGCCAGTTTTGAATTGCTTCTTCTGTTTTTCCTGATCGGAATAATATATCGCCGTAATGCTCCAGTATAGTTCCATTGCTGTTGCCTCCACTGGTTAATGCCTTTTCAATCCATATGCGCGCTTTTTCATAATCCGCTTTCTTATATAAAATCCAGGCATACGTATCTTCATAGTTGGATTGTCCCGGACTGATATCATTTGATTTCTTCGACATTTCATCAGCTTTGTCAAGTCGCTCATTCCGCACAGAAAGATAGTAAGCATAATTGTTAAGCACCGTTGGATCATCCGGACTTACTGTTAATGCTTTGTCGAAATAAACATCTGAATCTGTATACTTCTTCTGACGATTATATATATCACCGAGGTTACTGTAAAACTGCAAAAGCTGCGCATCATTATCAACTACCAGTTTACTACCTGACAACATTACTTTTGCTGCTTCTTCCAGTTTTTTATTCTGCATTAAAGCAATTCCACTGAAAAGATAAAACACACTTTGCTCAGGATATAATTCCAATGCCTGAGCACTTTCTTTTTCCATAGCATCAAAATCACGCATCTGTGATTCGGTGATGAGCAACTGTGTCCATGCCTGTAAGTTTTTTCCATCAATAGCCAGACCTTCACGATACTGTACACGCGACTCTTCATATTTTTTTGCAACACTGAGAAAATCTCCATACACAGAATGTGCATTTGCTTCGTTGGGATGATTATCTGCTAACAACTTGCTTAACTCCAAAGCCTGTGAAAGCATTTCTTCATTCTGCTGCACTAAAGGAAGATAGGAAGTAAGAATAGTTAGTTTAATATCACTGTTTAAATCAGGTGATGCAAAAGCTTTCTTTAATTCTTCGAATGACTTTTCTTTATCTCCTGTTGAACGATAGTACTCTGCCATAGCAAGTGCAACACGCGGATTTGTGGGATCTACCTGCTCCAGTCTTTTGATAGCTGACAATGCTTTGTCAAACATATCATTGGCCAGGTAAAGATCAATCATCATACTATAGCCATCAGCATCCTGAGGATTTGAGCTGATCAGTTTTTCAATTTCTTCAGCAGCTTTATCAATTTTTCCCAGCTTTAAATATATACGTTGTTTCTGTTGTGTAAGCTCACGACTCACACCAATATTCTGTTCCAGCTTATCATACACTTTAGCCGCTTCCTGTAATTTTCCGGCATACAGCAAAGCATCAGCATACTGAAATAAAAAATCAATTCTGTCAGGATGCATGTTTACCAGTTGCTCATAAACTTTCAGTGCATCATCAGGATGACCAGTGTGTGTATATATATCTGCAAGCACAAGTTCATACCACTCATTGGAAGGATTCAGCTCAGCAGCACTCTTTGCAAAATGCAATGCATCATTATACCTGTTCTTCTCATTATATATAGTGGCCAGCTCATACATCGCTGCATGATTGGTAGGATCAAGACGCAGCACCTGTGAAAATAATTCGGAAGCTTTGTCTAAATTACCGAGCAGTTTTTCTTTCACTGCATTATAATAATTGTATTGGATGTTAACCGTCTTCTCGTCAGAAGCAGCAGAAACTTCTTCTTTAGCAGGAGCTTTAACAGCAGCCACCTTAGCGCCGGGTTTACATGCCTGCAGTGCAAGCAATAAAAGAAATACCGGACCGTATATTTTTAACTTCATGAATTATGACTTTCTAAAATAAACGTCAAAATTAGCGCTTATTGCTGTATTGATCAGGTGCTGAAGGGGAATAAGAAATCATCAGCCTTCAGTAGAGTAATCTCCCATGCTCAGGTCAAGTGCTTTGCCTTTGAGAATGCTGAAATTTCCAATGAGAGAATTGCTTACAACGGCAGATGTAATTACAGCATTGGTTTGTATGATGGAGTTACTTACTACAGAGGAAGAAATGGTAGTTTTTGCGCCAATGGAAGCATGAGGACCAACTACAGAATTTTCAATCACTACACCTGCATCAATAAAGCAAGGATCTATGATGGTACTGTTCAGCACTTTTGCAGAAGCATCCACATGAGTATCCGGATTTTTAATTTCCAGCACTCTTTTATTGGTATAAACTGTTGCATCTTTATT
>JBDTVD010000019.1:0-22158 GCA_040007375.1 Bacteroidota bacterium
TATCATTAAATAAGTTAAAATAGCCGCAACAGGAATTACTTCCATAATTCTCCATCTGCCAATTTTAACAATCGTTCTTTTCTTCGTTGCTTTTTCCGAAACCGTTACACCATCATCACGACGGATTGCTGGTGAATGCAAAGCTGTTAAACCAAAAGACGTCTTCAGATAATTCGCCGAAGCATCAGGCATAAACTGCAGATTTTTTTCTCCATCAAGATAAAGCACACCTACTTTATCCAGCACCAGTTTCTGACCATCCTGTAACGAACGCGTGCAATCACTTACAAATGCTGTTATATAATTATTGGCTTCCGTATAATTTACAGAAAGTCGCTTGCTCAGGTGAGATGCCAGGAGTCCGTCGTTGGTACGAAGGCTGGCATTAAAAGCCAATCGTTTGGAAGGAGGCGAGAAAGTGTGATGAGCAGGATTGAGGAAAGAAGGACGGTAATTAGCAACGATACCACCGAAGCCAGGAATGATAACACATTCATGTTCAAAGAGAAGTTCGCTGATGTAATGATCTAATTTCACGGGTTGGTGTCCTTTCAGATGGCTAAAATAAGCCAAAAACCGCTGAGATAAAAGTCAAAAAGTGCGAAACGATTACATCGCGTTCAACCTTTCCAGATCGGCCGGAGTATCAATGGCTATCGTTTCAATATCAGTAACAGCAGTTGAAATTGCATATCCATTCTCCAACCAGCGCAATTGTTCCAGTGATTCTGCTTTTTCAAGAGTACCAACAGGAAGTTTGGTTAACTGAAGCAATATATCTGAACGATAACCGTACAAACCAATATGCTTATAATAATCAATCATCTTAATCCAGTCATTCATTTCAACACCTTTATAATAAGGCAAAGGCTGACGTGAAAAATAAACTGCATTACCATTTTTATCTAAAACAACTTTAGGAGTATTTGGATTTAAGAGTTCCTCATTGCTGATAATCTTCTTTACCAATGTTGCAATCATTGCATTGTTTTGTAAAAGAGATGCAAGGAGATCAATCTGTAATGGATCAATAAAAGGTTCATCACCTTGTATATTTATTACTGCATCCCATTTTTCCTTTTCATTTGAAAGAACTTCCGCACACCGATCTGTTCCACTTGGATGGTCAGTTGATGTCATTACTACTTCACCACCAAATTCTTTTACATGATTATATATACGTTCATCATCTGTAGCAACAATTACTTTTTGCAGTGACGATGATTTTTTTGCCTGATTATATACACGTTGTATCATGCTTACACCATTAATCATCACCAGTGGTTTTCCGGGAAAGCGAGTAGATGCAAAGCGGGAAGGAATGATGCCGAGGATTTTCATTGTGGTGTGATTGAATATTGCAGCAAGTATTATATTTCAAATAAAATGGTAATGGTATAAGTCACCTTAACTAGTCTACCATTTTGTTTTTTCGGAATCCATTTCGGCTTGTTCAATACAATTTCAATTATTAACTAACTTAAAAATTACGGGAAGAGCAAAACTAACATTAACTGTTTTACCATCCTGCATTCCTGGAGTCCATTGCGGCATATTATTCATCATTTCAAGCACCACTTCATCACATCCATATCCAATTCCTTTGGCAATATGAGCATTTTTCAAATAACCGGTTTTACTAATTATAAAAGTTACCACTACTTTTCCTTCAATACCTTTACGCCGGGCCTTTTTCGGGTACTTCACGTTATCTCTTATATACTTTTGTAATGCAATGTCTCCTCCGGGAAAAACAGGCATTTTTTCAACCAGCGTTTTTACTTTTTCTTCGTATGGAGTTCCGAGCAGAGTAATTACAGTATCTATTTTAAACAAATATTGTGAATCAATATTTCCATGCAAGTCGTAATCCGTCCAAATACTATCTTTTTTTCCATTAGTATAATATCCTTCAGTTTTAATTACATTATCCGGATAGTACGAAAGAAATCTTCCATGTTTTATTTCAGGTTCCTTTAAAAGGTATTCGACCATACTTACAAGATCACCTGATATTTTATATTTAGTAACAGTTAAATTAAGCTCCTGAATTTTTTTAATTTCAAAGTATTCCGCTTCATAACGGGCTGAAGGTTTGAGTTGCTTATTTAAATAAAGTGTATCCTGTCCAAAAGAAAGTAATATTATCATACTAAAAACTAATACCAGAAAGGGTTTCATAGAGAATGCGGAATTACGACAACAATAATAATTAAAGCAATTCAGAATAAGAAAAATTACTGGTTACTTTTGCGGAATAAGAATAAATGCAGGAATTTATGTTTACCGGAATCATTGAAACAACTGGAAAGATAGTATCCATTAAACATGATGGAAGCAACCGTCATTTTACCATTGAAAGTTCCATTACACAGGAGTTAAAAATAGATCAGAGTATTTCTCATGATGGTGTTTGTCTTACTGTTGTTGCAATTGATGGTACTACTTATACCGTTACTGCCATTGATGAAACTTTAAAGAGAAGTACTGTAGCAGGATGGAAGGAAGGAACTGCTATCAACCTGGAAAGATGTATGAAAGCTGATGGAAGATTTGACGGACATATTGTACAGGGACATGTAGACCAGATTGCAGAATGTGTTTCAGTGAAAGATGAAAACGGAAGCTGGTTATTTCTTTTTATATATGATGCATCATCAGGAAATATTACCGTTGAAAAAGGTTCTGTAACAGTGAATGGTGTTAGTCTTACCGTTGTTGATTCCGGTGCTGATAATTTTTCAGTTGCAATTATTCCTTACACGTTCGAACACACCAATTTTAAAAATATCAAAAAAGGAACTGCTGTGAATATTGAGTTTGATATTGTAGGAAAATACATCAGGAAAATAATGCAGAATTAAGAATTAAGAATGCAGAATTGCATTGAACTTATCCGTAATTATTTTTCAAGAAAAATATTAATTTGTTTTTTTTAAATTCTGAATTCTACATTCTGAATTCTGAATTCACTTAGCGCTTTTATTCGCAAGCTGTCCACATGCAGCATCAATATCTTTTCCGCGACTTCTGCGTAAATTCACCTGTATGCCTTTTGCCCACAACACTTCTTTAAATTTCTGCAGACGATCTTCTGTAGTGTTTATAAATCCGCCGTCATCAATAGGATTGTATTCAATCAAATTTACCTTGCTTGGAATCTTTGCACAGAAACGTGCAAGCTCACGTGCATCCTCCACACTATCATTAAAATTATTAAACACTATATATTCAAAAGTGACGTGTGAGTTTACTTTGTTACAGAAATAATTCAGCGCTTCTTCCAGCACTTCTAAATTATTATGTTCATTGATAGGCATTATCTGATCACGCTTTGCATCATTTGCAGCATGCAGAGAAAGTGCAAGATTAAATTTCACTTCATCATCACCCAACTTCTTAATCATCTTCGCAATACCTGCTGTTGAAACAGTAATGCGTTTCGGTGCCATGTTCAATCCTTTTGGTGAAGTAATATATTCAATCGACTTCAACACATTTGCATAATTCAACAATGGTTCGCCCATTCCCATATATACAATGTTGCTCAATGGAATATTATAATTCTCCATTGCCTGTTCACGTAAAATAGCAACCTGGTCATAGATCTCATCAAAGTTGAGATTGCGCACACGATCCAAACGACCTGTTGCGCAGAACTTACATGTGAGACTACAACCTACCTGAGAAGAAACACAGGCTGTCATTCGTGTATCAGTAGGAATTAAAACGCCTTCTATAATGTGTGTATCGTGCAGTTTAAAAGCATTTTTTATTGTGCGATCACTGCTCACCTGGCATTTATCAATAGTGATGGCATTAATTGCAAAATGTTCCTGAAGAAATGTCCGAAGCTCCAATGAGATATTTGTCATCTCAGCAAAAGAACGAGCTGACTTCATCCATAACCATTCATATACCTGATTGGCACGATATGCTTTCTCTCCTTTTCCTGAAAAAAATTCACGCAACTCCGGCAGACTCAATGCCCTGATATCTTTTACTCCCTCTTTCACTCGGCAAAGATACGGTTTATAGTTCGGAGTGATTCGTTCGGAGTTCGGAGAATAAAGTAGTTAGTTGGTGCCACTTTATTTTCTTTGCAGGATGAGATATTTTACTGCTGACAGGATTTTACCGGTTTCTTCCACTGCTATTGAGAATGGAGTAATTATTACAGATGATGAAGGTGTTATTCAGGATGTGCTGACAGCGGAGCAATATTCCATTCATGATTCACATGGCGAAAAACCGGAAAAGATGGAAGGCTGGTTATGTCCGGGATTTATCAATACACATTGTCATCTTGAATTATCTTATCTGAAAGGAGTAGTTACTCCAAAAACAGGAATGGCTTATTTCATTCGTGAATTATTAAAGAACCGTTTTAAATTTACTCCAGAACAGATGCAGCAATCGTATGCAGATGCTGAGCAGGAAATGCTGAAGAATGGAATTGTTGCTGTTGGTGATATTTCCAATTTTGATCATTCATTATATATAAAACAACAGGGTAAACTATATTACCATACGTTTGTAGAACTGCTTGGCATGAATCCGTTTGATGCAGGAATATTAATTGATGGAGCGAATGTGCTTGCATCACGTTTTAAAGAAGTGCCGAAAGGAAATGCATCTGTTGTTCCGCATGCACCTTATACAGTATCACCATCACTATTTACATTACTGAAAAACAATTGTTATGATAACGAAAGTCCTGTAAGTATTCATATGCAGGAAAGTCCGGCTGAAGAACAATTTATATATGACCTTACCGGAGACTTTGCACAATTGTTTAGTGATCTGAAGTTTGATTTCAGCAGCATGCCACAGTATAAAGCAAAACCAATGAAAGCAGTACTACCACAATTACCTTTGTGCAGTAGTTTACTGATGGTGCATAATACACTTACCACAGCAGAAGAAATAAAATGGGCACAGAGCATTCATAAAAACATCTACTGGACATTATGCCCGAAAGCCAATTTATATATAGAAGACCGGTTGCCTGATATTCCTGCATTTATAAAAGAGAACGGAAAAATGGTGATAGGAACAGATAGTCTTACCAGTAATGATACATTAAATATTATGGAAGAGATGAAAACCATCAACAGTCATTTTCCTGAAATCTCACTGGAGGAAATGATACCATGGGCAACTATCAACGGTGCAAAAGCACTGGCTGTTGAGAAGGAATTCGGATCACTGGAAAAAAATAAAAAACCAGGAATAAATAATGTGACGAAGAATTTTACAGTTAGAAGAATAATTTAAAAGAAGAAAAAATATTCAGCAAAATAAATTCAGCAAACTACCAATCATCCTTCTTGATTTCTCCTTTTGAATTCATTCCCTGCTGAAGAGAAGAAACTATTTCACTTACTTTATCATCTACCTGTTTTAGATAATAAGAATATTCAGGTTTATAATAATCGTTGGCAACATCCATCCATTTTTCAACAGGATAATTTGAAGCCTGTTTCCAGTTAAACTCCGTCATCACATATTTATATCTTCCATCTTTAAACTGCAGCGTGAGTGTATATTGTACAATTCCACCATCAGTAGCAACACCTTCCTTATTTTCAGGATTCATCACTTTAAAACGTGGCTTACAGATAATTTTTCCTGCCTCCTGATCTTTCTCTCTGATCACTTCACCAGGATTTTTGAAATAGGAATTACACCATTTAAGTGCTTTATTATATAAAGAATCTTTACCTGCACCATTAAGCTCCACTACTTTGGTATAAGTAATCAGTTTGGTACTTTCATCAACAGGAAGTTTTGGTGCGGCTGTCTGTGCAAAAGAAGTTATATATATAAACGACAGCGATGCAAGAAGGAGTTTCATTTTCATAAGGAGCAGTTAACAGTATCTTATAGTAACGCAAAAATAAGATTTAGCATGTGCAATACACTATATGTGTGCAAAAAATCAGGAAGATACAGGAACTTTCAGTCTTGATCCGACTTTAATCTGGCTGCCATTGATTCCGTTAACTTTCTTTATTTCCTGTATAGTAGTATTGTATCGTTGTGCAATATTCCACAATGTATCTCCATGCTGAACTTTATGATAAACTACTTTTGGTAATGCATATTTTTCAGCATCCACTTTAGTTTTAGCAACTGGTTTTACTACTGCAACCGCATTCTTAACTTTAGTTTTTGCAGGAGGTGTAAGATCATCTGTTTCTTCAACAGCTAGCTGATCTGGTGACATTGTTGAAGGATCAACACAACTGTCATTATCAGCATCAGCAACCATATCTTCACAAGGTATTACTTCCAGTTTAACAGGAACACGTTTCTTAACTGTTGTATATGCAACCAGCTTCTGCCCTTTTATCACTTTAGAGCTTTTTATTTTATTCCATTTTCTCAGATCTGCCAATGAAACATTTAAGCGGTCGGCAATCTTACTCAGATTATCACCTGAGCGAACTGTATATGATTTCTTTACTTTTTCAGTTACCGTTTTGTAAGTGTAGGCATAGGAAACATCTTCCCTGCTTTCATGCTTTTCCACTTTAGGAATTACAAAAGCCAATCCTCTGCTTACGCTATCCATAAAAAGCTGACTGGCTACTAAATCAGGTGCTGATTCACCCAATCTTCCAAGATGAATTGCATCATAATAAGAATTCATCATATTCGCAACAATACCATTTCTCACCCATGGACTTCTTACTCCCAGAATCACACTGATCATCCTGTGTTCTGCACGACCGGAAGTTGCAACCATACAAAAACCCGCAGCTTTAGTATAGCCTGTTTTAATACCATCAACTTCACCGGTATAGTTTATTGTTAATCCATTATGATTTCTATAATTAATCAATCCTTTCCCATTGCTTACAGTAGCATTCGGCATGGCAGTAATTTCCATCAGCAACGGATGTTTAAGACATTCCAGTGCAAGTATTAAAAGATCTCGTGATGATGCACCATTATCAACTCCTGGAGAAGGTAATCCACTGGTATTGTTGTAATGTGTCATCGTCATGCCCAGATCTACAGCACGCTGATTCATCCTTTCAATAAATTCCGCTGTTGTAGGCGAACAATGATTTGCAATCCATACAGTGCTTTCATTATGTGAACGCACCAATGCCATTTTTAAAAGATCATTAAGCAGATATTGTTCGGAAACAGTATAGGTTTTATACTTTCTGCGCTTGATTCGTTTTTTATAAGTATTTGTAATAGAAATCACATCAGACATCTGCACTTTACCCGCTTCCACATCTTCAACAGCCAGTAACCCTACCATCATTTTAGTAAGTGAAGCAATTGGAAATGCATTATCCATATCCTTTTGCCAAACGATTTTATCACGTTTCACATCATAAAGTAACCCTGCGCGTATTTCACCATCATCAGGAACGAGGTTAATCAGGTCTGTATTGAACTGCTTAAATTCAGGATGAGGAACAAGTCCAATAGAATCTGTTTGAGCTACCGCTGAAAAAACAGAAGAAAATGCCATCATTACAAAGCATATATATTTTCTTACACGTAAATTTTGTTGCCTTCTGCTCATTGCTGCAAGTATAAAGGAAGCGATGCTACTGATCTGTCAACTGAACGTACTTTTCTGCACATAGTTGTGTTAATTGACCTTCCTGATTCATAAAACCAATTTAAGGAATTTTACGAAGAAAATCAGGCAGGGTTTCCAAAATCATTACAGGGAGAGACTTTCAGCGTAATTAAGGTCTTCAGGTAAAGTGATTTTGAAATTAGAAATCTCACCATCAACCAGGTTAATAGTATATCCGGCAGCTTCTGCCAGAGAGGCTTCATCAGTAAAATTCCTGAATCCGGCCTGTAGAAATGCTTTTCTGATGAGCGAAATGCTGAAACACTGAGGAGTCTGCACCAGTCGGTAATCACTTCTATCCACTGCTTTACTCTCCTTTCCCTGCAGCTTCCGGAGTGAATCGCTCAGTTTTATTACAGGAACAGCACTATCTTCCTGCTCAGCAACATGAAAAAGTTTTTCAATCAGTTTTTCGGAGATCAAAGGTCGGGCTGCATCATGTATGGCAACTACTCCATCACCTTCAATAACTTCAAGACCATTCTTTACGGATTCTGCGCGCATCATTCCTCCTGCAACTAAACGATAATTCAATGGAAAATTATTTTCTTCACAGAGTGCAACCCATTCTTCCATTTTGCTTTCAGGTAATACAACAATTACTTCATTGCAATGACTACTGAATTTCTCAATGGAATGCAAAAGTATGGGTCTGCCCTTCAATAACAGAAACTGCTTGGGTGTATCATTTCCCATTCGTGAGCCAGTACCACCGGCAACAATTATAGCATATCGTTTCATGTCATGTAAAATTAATCAGCCAATATAATAATTAGCCAATCAGCAATAGGAAAACTGAATGCAGTAATGTGTTAATCCAGTATCAGCATGGCATCACCATAACTGTAAAAGCGGTACTTCTCCTTCTGCGCAACTTTATATGCTTCAGTGATGAGATCATATCCTCCGAATGCAGTTGTCATCATTAACAATGTTGACTCAGGCATATGAAAATTAGTGATCATCATATTTGCGATACTGAAATCATATGGTGGGAAGATAAATTTATTCGTCCAGCCATCATAAGGCTTCAACTCACCTAAAGTGGATACTGATGATTCAATAGCACGCATAGAAGTTGTTCCGACAGCACAGATATTTTTCTTTTGTGCTTTGGCTTTATTTACAATATCTACGGCTTGCTGATTCACAGTAAACTGTTCTGAATCCATCTTATGTTTTGTAAGATCTTCCACTTCAACAGGACGGAATGTACCTAAACCAACATGCAAGGTAACTTCAGCAAGGTTCACACCTTTAAGTTCCATGCGTTTTAACAGTTCACGACTGAAATGTAAACCTGCTGTCGGAGCAGCAACTGCACCTTCATTTTTTGCATAAACTGTCTGGTACCTTTCTTTATCAGCAGGTTCAGATTTACGCTTTATATATTTAGGTAACGGAGTATTTCCAAGTTGTTCAATCACATCTCTGAACTCTGCAGAAGTGCCATCAAAGAGAAAACGCAAAGTACGTCCGCGTGATGTAGTGTTATCAATAACCTCTGCAACAAGCATATCGTCATCACCAAAATAAAGCTTATTACCTATCCTGATTTTACGCGCAGGATCTACAATAACATCCCAGAGCTTGCTCTCAGGATTAAGTTCACGTAACAGGAACACTTCAATTTTAGCACCTGTTTTTTCCTTGTTTCCATATAAACGAGCAGGAAAAACTTTGGTGTTATTAAGTACCAGAACATCTCCATCATTGAAGTACTCAAGTACATCTTTAAAAACCTTGTGCTCAATCTTACCAGTAGTACGATGAACAATCATTAAACGACTTTCATCACGGTTAGGTGAAGGATGTGTTGCTAATAACTTCTCATTAAAGTTAAATCGGAATTGGGATAGTTTCATAATTCAGCTTACGGGCTTAGTAATAAGTTAACCTCAAGATATACAGTAAGTTAAAGTAATAAAAACGAACTGTTATTTTTTGGGAGGGCAAATATAAGGTGCTAAGGGTAGGGTAATGCAAATCAAGGTTCACATAGTGTTGATAGTCAGTGGGAAATAATGATTTTCAGATTTCTGAAAGGTTTTTACGAATTGCTAATACATAAAATTGTTAGAAAATCAGTTACTCCTGGCTGTTTGTATTGCTGGTGAAATCAGGTAATCCAATTTATATAACTGCACATTGGAACTCATTAACAACATTCTGTCTTCTCATTACATTTGAAATGATTGCAACTTCCTTTTTCCCAATCACCTTTTTCCTATATATATACTTGTAAAGTACATTCTTTATGATTTCATTAACCAAATTCGCTACTACACAATATAATTTTGCTATTCGTTTACCGTTATTGCTTACAATTTCAACTAGAAATGTTACGTCTCTTTTCAATAAACAAACTTATTGCAGTATTGCTTCTGACGTACTTTATAACCAGTATGTTTCTGCTGCCCTTTCATTCCATGACCTCCGCATCTTTATATATTACTCCTGCTATTGTTTCAGAGGAAGCAGATCTTACACCCTTTGAAAATATTTCATCAGAACTTACAAGTATTGAAAAATTATTTCTTCCACATCAGCAAAACAATAAACATAAAACACATCATCCACTTACCGTCTCAAGACAAATATGTTATCCATGCTGTTTTGTGCTAGTGAGAAAAAACAAATTAAATATTGATAGCCCATTCATACATTCCGGATCCTGTTTCCTAAATATATTTTATAAATCTGATTATATAAAAACTATTTTTCATCCGCCGGATCCAATTCTTTCTCTGGCAACAATAGCCTGATGTTGAAGTTCAACTAATAATGTTTAATACTTAATATCAATTACAATGAAAAAATATATATTGATATTGCTGTGTATTGTGTTACCGGTGATATCACTGAATGCTCAGAAAATTGCAGATAACAAAGTACCTGCTCCTGTAATGAAATCTTTTAAAGATAAATATCCTAAAATGGCACATGCAGACTGGAATATGGAATCAAATGGTGATTATGCAGTACAATTTACTGCTGCCGGTATTCAAACAAAAATGACTTTTGAAAAAAATGGAACATGGATAGAAACAGAAAAATCAATTCCTGTAGCCAGTATTCCTGCCTCCCCAAAAGCAACGCTTGATAAAGAATATGCAGAGTATACTATTGAATCAGCAGATAAAATCAATAGTGCGAAAAATGGTGAATCCTATTCAGCAAAAGTAAAAAAGGGAGATACGAGTTACTTGGTGAAGCTGGATGCTAAAGGAACAATTCTTTCTAAAAGTACGGATGAAAAAACTGCTCATAAATAACATTTGTGAAAGTTTAATAATTAAAGATGGAACGGCCGGAAATTGATCCGGCCGTTTTTTTATCCAACATTTGTTCAGCTTCAATATAATTCAAAAAAAATCACCGTTTCATTCCAGATGCACTTTCATTTTGCAAAACTATCATCTGCAATTGCACCAGGTTATTCAGAGCACACAATATTTTTTCTTCACTACTGTCAAAATCAATAGCATCCAATGGCACCGCATGAACCGGATTTGAATCAGCTTTATTCTGCCCCGCATTATATTTAACAACGAGCTTCCTCAAATCTGCAAGTTTTTGTCTGGCTGATTCATTATCTTCAAAATAAATTCTCACCCATCCATCAACGATTAAGGCATTCTTCCTTTCAAAATCCTGATCAACAGTTTTAAAACCGGTTTGCCATTCAAGAATATCAGACTTTAACGCATCACAACTGCGAATGATATCATCACCTGTTGAAGCAACCTCTTTCTTTTGCACAACTGACACTTTCAAATTATCAACCTGCTTTTTTTCTGCCTGATATATTTGTTCCATGCGCAAATAATTGCCGGTATCTTTAATACTCATTATTCGCGAAGCGTATGGCGCACGCGCCAATGCCATAAACAAACCGCATCCAGCTACCATTAATATACTTGTAATAATAGTATTCGCTTTTGAATCCTGATTTTTAATACCACTGAAGAAGTAAAGTGGTATATATAATAAAATCATAGTGAGCAGAGATATCACACCCATCATATTTGCACCAGGCCAATGCATTATCTTAAACAGTATTGCCAGGCTGATAAGTATTGCAATGAAGGAACCTGTTCCAAGAATAATTTTGTCCTTAAGGTTTTGTTTCTCCTTCGACTTAATTGTAAATAACATTGGAAGGAACAGCAAACTGAATAATACAGTGCCAAGAACAATTAACATCCCTGCACCTGGCCAATGCATAAATTTAAACAGGATACCAATACTTATTAATGATGCAGAAACAGATCCGCTCACAAACATTATTTTTTTCATAGTATAGTAGTATTTATTGTTAAGCAGGGCTTTTGTTTCTTCTTCTATTTCCGACAGGTTTTTAATATAGAATGTACATACTGTCTGATAATAGAATTGCTCGAAGTCCCCGTTTTCTTCAAGCTGATTTTCAATGATGCAACAGATATGGTCAAGGAGGTTTGACTGCAGATCCTCCATTTCAACACCATTACGTCTAATGTCGTTGAGTATGAACGCTATTTGCTGATCACTGATTGAATACATTATATAGAAGTTTTTAAATCCAGCAGTATTTTCATAGTATTCATAAAATCTGCAAGCTCACTCAGTTTTTCTTTGGTAATTGTTTTTCCTTCCGGACTTAAAGAATAATATTTTCTCATTCTTTTACCAATGAATTCCGATTCTGTAATTAATATTCCTTCCGCTTCCAGCGCATGTAACGATGGATAGAGTGCTCCTTCTGTTAACTGAATTTTTCCGCCTGTTAATTCCTTCACTGTTTGTGTGATTTCATAACCATACATCCTCTTATTATCCTTTAATAGTTTTAAGATGATGGTTTTTAAAGTTCCTTTGATGAGTTCGGACGAATAGATCATGACTTATAAATTATATACTGAACGCAAACATACATAAGATTATTATGTATTGCTCTTCTAGGCATAAATATTTTTCATCCGGCTGTTTTCAAGTACTTAAAATCTGACTGCTTAACCTAAACGGATTGTTTGCCGGAAAGTGCAGTTTGATTGATTTCACTTATTTTCGAACCATGCGACTGCTTTTGCTATCTGTTTTCTTCTTCCTTCCGGCAACATGGGCCAATTGTCAGGATATTCAGCCAAATTCTTTATCAATTCCTTTTAAATCCATTAACCAGCGACAGGGATTGCCTAATACTATTATACGCGACCTGATAAAGGATAGGAATGGTTATATCTGGATGGCTACTGCAGGAGGGTTAATACGATATGATGGTTCGCGCTTTGAAGTATTTAAACATAAACACAACGATTCCACTTCAATTGCAAGCAGCATGTTGATGTGTATTGCAGAAGATAAAGAAGGAATACTGATTTGCACTACTGCAAAAGGAATTTCATTTTTAAATTCTGAAAAGATGATTTTTAAAAATTATCCCTTGCATTACGATGCATCTTCTGCAATTGTAAATGTAAGTGTTGTTCAGATGCTGATTATTGATAAGCGGCTTTTCTTAAGTACATCGGATGATGTTGTTGAATATAATATGCACACACATAACATTCATTCTGTTTATGGAAACGACAGCAGCATGAAAGGTGGTTCTGCATGGATGAAATATGATCATATAAATAAAAGATTATGGCTGGCTACTTTAAATGGATTATCTTTTTATGACCTGGTAATTAATAAATATTATTCTCCCGGAGAAAAAGCGGAAATTTTAAACACTGATCATTGCAGTGCATTGCTTATTGATAATAATAATATTTTATGGTATTATAATGTTTCCGATTCTACTATTAATAATATGAACCTGCTAACTTTTGATCAGAAGAAAAAGAAAATGATCAGAAGAACAGGTTCCTTAAAAGCACCCTATTATTTTAATGAAGCAGATGTTGACAGAAAGAATAATTTATGGTTATGCAACTGGCAATCGCAGCCGCTTTATTATGATACAAAGAAAGAGCAGTTGTATTACCTGAAAACAAATCCTGACAATCCTAATTCTCTTGCATCCGATTTCATCACAGTAATATATGAAGATGCTGATCATACAACATGGTTTGGTACTGACAATGGTATTTCTATAACATCACCCTCATTGCCTTTTTATGAGCCACATCTTTCAAAGACAGAATTTCCGGAACTGGCAAAAACTTCTTCTGCTCTCAATATATATAGCTTCTGTGATAACGACAGTATTTTATATTATGCTTTTGAAGAAGGTGGCTTTGTTGTGTATGACAGGCTAAGAGATAAATCGCGGCTGATTCCACTTCAGCACAATAAAATCTATCAGCAAAGTATTTTCAGCATGGCTGATGACGGCAAAAATATCTGGTGCGGAACCAGAGATGGCATCTGGCTCTTCAATAAAAAAAATGAAACTTTCAGTAAATGGCCGTTATTAAACAGCGATACGTTATTCAATACTACTTCAGTTGTTAAAATTTATAAAGATTCTCATAGCAGAATGTGGTTCAGTAATCAGAAGGCTGGATTGTATTATTTTGATCTGCAGCAACAAAAAGTAGAGCATTTTCTTTCTTTGGATTTCAAGGAAAATGGCGTTATTCCCCCGCACATTACTTGTATGGCAGAAGCTAAAAACGGGAATATGTGGTTTGGTCACTCAAAGGGGATCAGTTGCTTTGATGGAGGAAAGAAAGTATTTAGTAACTATTTCTTTTCACTGGAAGATCTTCAAATAACAGGTAATGCAAAAGTGCATGCTATATATATTGATAATAATAATCATGTATGGGCTTCCATATTTAAATATGGCCTGCTGGAATTTGATCCGTCTACAGGCATAAAGAAATTTTATACAGAAAGTGACGGATTACCTACTGTAAATATTAATGATATAAACAGTGATGCAAATGACAATCTTCTTTTATTATGTGCTCCTGGTGTAATTCGATGGAATATCAAAACAGGCGAAACAGAAAATCTTAATATTGATTTCGGCCAAAAATATATTGAAGCACTTTGTTTTCAAACATCACTCCACAACAAATTACTGATCGGTTATAACGGTGCTTATGCTGAACTTGATAAAAGAACCTCCGTAAGCAATGGGACTCTTAGCAGAGTTAACATCAGTCTGTTTAATGTGATTTATCGCATACAGATTTTAAATAATGATTCCATTCGCCTGGGTCGTCGTGAAAATAATTTTTCTATTGGTTATTCTGTACTTGAATCTGCTTACCGAAAAGACATCGAATACCAGTATATGCTTGCAGGATTTGATAAAAACTGGATTGATGCAGGAACACAGAAGTATGCTGCTTATACAAATGTTCCCGGCGGTAATTATATATTTAAAGTTCGTGCACGAATAACCGGAACGGCATGGCTTGATAATACATCAGAATTTTATATACATATTGACAAATGGTTTTACATGACCTGGTGGTTCCGCATTTTTCTGTTGTTGTTAATGTTTGCAATCATCCGTTTATTTATGCGATACAGGGAACAAAAGCAACAGGAAGGTTTGGAAGAAGAAATAATTAAAAATTTTACTACATCACAATATCCGCATTACAACACCACAGAAATTGCCCGCGATCTTGTTCAGAATGTATTGATGCCTGTAGGTTTTAAAGATGCTGTAGTTTATGTTCACGATGAAATAAATGGTAAGCTGGTGCCAAAAGCAACATCTGGAAAAATAAAAAACACTATTGTATTAGAGAATAATAAAACAGGAGAAGACCCTGTATCCATCGTTGCATCAACAAAAAATAAATTAATCAGGAAGGATGTCAGGAAAGGAACTGCTATTCATGCTGATCTCACAGTGCCTGTTATACATAATGGCAGACTGATAGGATTGATACAATGTATTGATTCCCGTAACAGAGGATTTAAAAAACGGCAGCAATATCTACTTGATAGCATTGCCGCAATCAGTGCTGATAAAATATTTAATGCACGATCGCAGGAAGAACTTCATCAGAAAGTAGAAATGATTGCTGCCTATGACAGAAAAAATGTGCAACTGCAACTTACTGCATTACGTGCACAGATGAATCCTCACTTTATTTTTAATAGTCTGAATAGTATTGATTCCTTCATCATCACAAAAGAACCTGCAATAGCTTCCGTTTATCTTGGTAAATTTTCGAGATTAATACGGCTGATATTAAACCAGAGTGACAGAAATACAATTACTCTGGATACAGAAATTGAAATGCTCACCAACTACATCGAACTGGAACAGCTTCGTTTTGAAGAACCATTTCATTTTGACATAAAGACAACATCAATTGGTGACGTCAGCGACATCCTGATTCCATCAATGATCATACAGCCATTCGTTGAAAACGCCATAATTCATGGCCTTATGAATAGAAATAAACCTGGTGGTGAATTAATTATTTCATTTGTTGAAACATCTTCTGCACTTTTGTGCACGATAACTGACAATGGTGTGGGCCGCAGTGGTGCTATGGAGATTAAAAATAAAAAGATTAATGTATATGAATCCAAAGCAGTGAGTGTTACTGAAAAAAGATTGAGTCTTCTTCAGCAGCAGGCATATCGCGAAGCTGAAATAACCATTACAGATCTTTATACTGATGCTGAATTTGCAGGAACACAAATATATATATCCATTCCCATTTAAGATTTATGCTAAAAACAATTATTATTGACGATGAACCAGCCGCACGCGAGAAACTTGTTTTCCTGCTGGAAAATTATTGCGCCAATGAAATCCGCATTTCTGCTGTTTGCAAGAGTGGTGAAGAAGGATTGAAAGCAATTTCAGAAATTCAGCCTGATCTTATTTTTCTGGATGTGGAAATGCCGTTTATTACAGGTTTCGATCTGTTAAGACAACTTACCGATATTAATTTTGATATTGTTTTTACAACAGCACATGATCATTATGCAATTAAAGCTATTAAATTTTCAGCGCTGGATTATCTTTTAAAACCTATTGACCTGGAGCAACTGAAAGATGCAGTTAAAAAAGCGGTGGCAAAAAAATCAGAAGATAAAAGTGATACACGTTACAGACATTTTATAGGAAACACAGAAGGCAAAGAAAAACTGACATCCATTAGTGTTCCTACTGCAAATGGTTACCTGATGATTAAAATAAATGAAATTGTATGGTGTGGTGCAGTGAATTATTTCTGCGTGATCAACTTGGCAAATAAACAGGAAATTGTAACCACACGTACATTAAAAGAACTGGATGAATTATTATACGACAGTGGTTTTTTGCGAATACACCGTTCACACACCATTAATCTTTCGCACATTGTACGATATATAAAAGGTTCCGGCGGACAGGTTGAAATGACAACAGGAGCTCACCTTGATGTAGCACGAAGAAGTAAGGAAGAGTTAATTAACAGGATGCAGGCAATTTAAAGTTCCGGCATTGCTGAAATAATCACCACTTACCGGAAATATAAACCGCTCACCGTTTTTCATTGGTGAAAGGCTTTTATGGTACCTAGTTTTGACGCTTCATAAAAATCAAACAGTATGATGCGAAGTCAGAATAATAGCAAATCCCCTTTTAAAAAATTCATCTCACAATACGGCCTTGATATCCTGGTAGGATTACTGCTCACTATCATCACCTGCATTATATTTTCTCTTGCTTCACTATAATTTTTTCTATTAATCTTTTCTGACTCTGCTTTCTGCAACCGTAAACAGCATTTCGTTTTAATATTCCTTTATAAGTACTGTATCCTTAAAAAAAAGTATCAATTCCGCTTATTCATTTTATTCAGCCATTCACCGTAGCATTCAACCGCTAACTGTTTCTTACTAACGTAAAGTCTTATTCCTTCATACTCTTGCATCATCAAATTAATAAAACATCAACACATGAAAACTTACACAAATGATCACTCACTCGATTACCTGTTCGCTCAACCAATTTATACAGGAGTAAAGATATCTTCAAAAAACAAATGGAAGAAGAAAGTACTTCTAACACTTATTGCAATTGACATTCTTTTATTCATACTATTTCAATCAACTTTATAAAATATAAACAATAAAAATTATTAAAATGAAAACTAAACTTTTATGTGTTGCACTCTTCGTTGCAGTCAGCATTCAATCTTGTAAAAAAGATGAGGATACAAAGCCATCAGAAGGTGGTACAGTCCCGGTAATTGATCATACAATAGCCGGAAAATGGGTTGGTAAATATGGATATGGAAATGATAATCCGGATATATATTATTGTTTCCAGATCAATGCGAATGGTACTCTTAAAGAATTACATTCTGACGGAGTTCAATCAGGCACAGGAACATGGACTCTTACCACTACTACTTTTTCAGCATATACACAGTTTCTTCCTCCACTGTCAACTGCATGCAGAGTTAATGGAACACTGAACGAAAGTACAATGCGAATCACCGGAACATGGGGTTATAGTCCGAGTGTTTCAAACGGAGGTAAATTTTATTTGCAGAAGCAGTAAAATTCCTTCCGGTAATTGCTTTCTATTTTCAATTGTACAGTTACCATTTTTTTAAATGAAAGAGGGCATACCAGGCTGGATATGCCCTCTTCCTTTTATATAATTTTTCAATCAAGTTCATTCATTAATGGAATATTGAATAACGAACAAGGAATGTCCAATGTAGAAGTGGAACTATTCAATTATAACAAATCATCAATATCATAATGATCGGTGTTCCATTGATCATTTTTAATTTTGAATGATGAATATTAAATGTTGAATCTTGAAGTTTTTTCACTAACTCCTAACTCCTGAAAACTATTCACTTTACTGCGAACTTACTGCTACTGCACCACAAAACTCTTCACGCCGGAAAGTTGTTTGCCATACACTTTTGCAAAATACTTCCCGGATGGAAGATTTACATGTATCTTGCTTTCCTTCTGATGAAGTTCTCCTGCATAAACCTGCTTCCCCATAATATCGATAATGGAAAGTGACACATTTTCTCCTGCTTTAATATTATTGAGCTGAAGTGTAAAAGTGCCATTGTTGACTGAAGGATATAAGTTTACATCGTATGCTTCTGCAGCAGTTACATTCCATCCTGATGTAAGAACTGAATTTAAATCTGTTTCCCAGATTCCTCTTCCGAAAGTGGATATATATATTTTATTGAGTGCTGAATTAATTTCAATATCAGAAATAATTACGTTTGGTAATCCGTTGCTGATACTGTTCCACACTGTAGTACCGGAATCAAGTTCGTAAATTCCTATATCTGTTGCAGCCAGTAATTTTCTCCCACCGGGAAGACTCTTCACACAGTTTACAGGAAGATTGGGAAGATTGTAAGAAATATTCTGCCACGTATTTCCATTATCTGATGTTCTGTATACTTTACTTCCGGCAGTAAATCCTGCCATGGAAACACAGGCTTCATTTGAACGGGCATTATTTATTTCTACTGACGTATAATATATAGAATCAGGAATTCCTGGTGTAACGTCCTGCCAGGTTACACCGCCATTCAATGTCCGATACATACTTCCGGGTACACCGTACTCATACCTTACTCTCTTTGCAGCATACAATACGGTACTGTTTGTATTCGAAACTGCCAGTGCAGATATTTCATTGTTACCAAACCCTGATGTTGGAAATGCAGATATGGATGTCCAGTTAAAACCATCATCAGCAGACTTCACTACATTTTCAAATCCTATATATAATAATCCCGGAATGTTATAATCTGCAATGATTGGTGAAGTCCATTCAGCAACTTCATTATTAATATTGGCAAAAACTCCTGATGAAGTTAAACCTTCATCAAATGACTGATTAAAATTACCATACTGACTTGATCCAACAACTGTACTGCTCGACAACGGATTAATATAATTATCCATTCCATCACCACCGAAAATTGCTGTCCAACTGTTGGCCTGGCTATAAAAATAAGTTGAGTTATCCTGCGCACCTGCAACCAGTGATCCATCTAAATTGCGTGATGATGCAAGACGGTATAATGAAGACACTTGCCTTCCATCATTCAGTTTTGTCCATTGTGTTGGCCAGGGAATTCCATTGTTTGCATCAACCCATGAATGAATAATAATATTGGGTGTTCGATACAATCCTCCATCAGTACATGCAAAAATATTTCCGGTTAATGGCTGAATATTGATGGAATGCACATCAGCATGACAGGATGGCCCGTAACTGGTTGTCCAGTGACTGACAGGATTAAATGTTTGTGCACCATCAACAGATCCCCATATATTTACTCCACCGGTTATTACTCTTTCTTTATCTGCAGGATCTATATATAAAGAGAGATCATAATTACCTTGCCCACCAGAACCAAATCCCTCATCAGAAGCAAGAATATTTAATGCAGGAGGAATAAACTGCCAGGTGGTCCCTGCATCTGTTGATTTATAAAAACCATAAAAACCCGTTTGGTCATCCACTGTAATTGCATATATATAGTTTGGATCAGATGGAGCTACTGCAAGACGAATGCGCTGAACGGAACCTGTTGGAGGAATTCCTGTTGTCAGTTTTGTCCATGTAAGACCGAAATTTGTGGATTTATATATAGCCGCTTCCCCATCATTTGCATTCATCACCCAACCTGTTGCAGCATAAAGAATATCAGGATTAACAGGGTCCTGTGTCATGTCCCAGAAAAGAGAATCCAGAACATGGTTCCATGTACCTCCCGCATCTGAACTTGTATACATACCTGAAGCACCACAGGCAACCACATTGCTGGTATTTGTTGGATGAATAATAATTTTTCTGATTAAAGAAGCATCACCATCGGTAAGCTGAAAACTTAAACCTGTTGGAGTCCATGTTATACCTCCATCCATCGTTTTAAAAACTCCCATTCCGTAATGAGTGTTGCGTTTCCGTCCGTTAAGATTTAAACCCACACCCATGTATTCAAAATCACATAGTGATATATATATTTCATCAGGGTTCAATGGATTAATAGCGATATCACTTACTCGTGTAATAGGTAAATTATCTGTTAAAGGAATCCACGATTGACCATTGTTAGTTGTCTTCCATAAACCACCTTGTGCAACACCAACAAAATAAGTTAATGGATCAGATGGATGAAAAGCAATGCAGTTAATTCTGCCGGTACCTATTTCATTATACCCTGTGTTATTTACCGGATTATTAAACGGTCCGGTGGGAAGCCAGGTGACAGGAATTGAAGAGCTTGACAATTTATTTTTATCATTGATTGCAGCTGCTATTGCATCAAAATAAATTGCAGGGTCAACCGGCTTACCATGTGCATCGGTATGATACTCCATATCAGCTTCCCATCTTTTAAAATATTTCCAGTTCTTTTGTTTGTGAAGATCATTTCCCTTCTTCCATGTATCAAATTGCCTTTGCATTTCTACAAATGACATCGTTTTATTTTCATTTTTGAAAAACTTCTGGGCGTGAGTTTCAACAAAAGCCAAAAGCATCAGACAGATGATACCAACCTTAACCTTATTCATTAATTGTAATTGTTTTGTGTCATTCAAAAGTACGTCATTTTTCTTCCTGCTCAACTATTATCTGCCGGAATTTTACATCAAAACTATATTTATTCCTTTTTAATATAGGAACCCGAGACCTTCGTTTCAGGCATACATATTTTTAGAAACATCCACTAAATCCACAAATAATTCTGAACATGTTTTATAAGTAAACTCCGGGGGCCGGCTCTTTTACTTCTTGCAGGATTATATATATGGAAGAAAACAAAAGTATGGTGGACAGGAAAACCTGTTTAAAAGAAACTGCTGAAAAATTTCTTACTCAGTTATTTTAGCCGGAGCCAGAGACTGAACATCTTTCATCTCCATAGCATCGGCCAGCAGATAAGTACCGATACGAGTTCTGCAGAGATCATACAGGTAAGCACCATTATTTAATGCTTTCCCAAAATCATCAGCCAGTGAGCGGATATAAGTTCCTTTGCTGCACACCACTTTGAACTTTATATATGGCAGGCTGATATCCGTAATTTCAAATTCTTTAATAGTTATTTGTTTTGCATTCAACTTATGCTCTTCACCACGTCGTGCAATTTTATATGCACGTTCACCATCCACCTTTACGGCAGAATGCAATGGAGGAACCTGCATGATGGTTCCGGTAAATTGTTTAGTGGTATTATATATAGCTTCATTAGTCAGGCCGGTAATATCAAAAGTATGGTTGACTTCTGTTTCTCTATCTGCTGAAGGAGTTGTTGCACCCATGAAAAAAGTTCCTGTATATTCCTTTTCTGCATCCTGGATGATGGAAATCTGTTTGGTAAATTTACCGGTACAGACAATTAATAATCCTGTTGCAAGCGGATCAAGCGTTCCGGCATGACCCACTTTTTTTGCACGTGTTACATTACGAAGTTTCTTCACCACATCGAAGGAAGTCCACTCATAAGGTTTATTAATAAGTAATACAGTTCCTTCGTTGTAATCCGCCATTAGTTGGGAGTGAGTAGTTCGGAATTCGGAGAAAATAAAATCAGACTACTTTCAGATCAACTCCCATCAAAACAAAAATGATAATCAGCAATCCAACAACA
>JBDTVD010000020.1:0-21906 GCA_040007375.1 Bacteroidota bacterium
TGAACATGCAGCTTATCATAAATGTTTTTCAAATGTGTTTTTACCGTTTGAAAACTGATGCTTAAAGTTTCAGCAATCATCTTATAGCTTTTGCCGTTCACCAGTTCGGTAAGAATTTCTTTTTCGCGTGGAGATAATTTATTCTCTCCTGTTGAAACTGTTCTCGAAAAATACTGCAACACTTTCTTCGCAATGGAGGGACTCATCGGTGCTCCCCCATTCATCACTTCTGTTATACTTTCTAGAATCTGCGCCGGCGGTGTACCTTTCAACAAATATCCGTTTGCTCCTAAACTAAGTGCTTCAAATAAATATTCATCACTATCAAAAACAGTCCACATAATAATCTGCACATCTTTATTTATACTTCTTACCTCCTTCACACCCTGCAACCCATTTACTTCAGGCATATCAATATCAAAAAGAATAACGTCTGGCTTCAGTGTTGTGAAATTTGTTCCGGCATTACTTGCATTTTCAAAAGCTCCTGACAAACTATAACCTGGTGTATTGTTTATCATAACAGAAATCATTTCCCTTAACCCGGAATTGTCTTCATATAACTGCACTTTGATGTTTTCCATTTTCTTTACAAATTACCAGTTGATTAATCTCTCAACAAATACCGATTACGGGTGAGTTAACAAAGCAGTTCTACTGTAGTTCCACTATGTTCAGAAGAATTAATAATAAGTTTGCCTTTCAGGTGTTCGGCACGTTTCTTAATATTTTTCAATCCGCTGCCCGAAGTGAGTGTCATCGGATCAAATCCTTTTCCAATATCAGCAACCGTCATTTTCATTTGTTCACCCTCCATTACCAGGGATACACTTACTGCTGTTGTTTGAGCATATTTTGCTGCATTATTAAGGACTTCTTTATATATTAAAAAAACATTTCTTTTTGCAATCAATGTATCGAGATATTTTTCTGCTTCTTCTGAAACATGAAAAGTAAAATTGATATTTTTTGGCTCCAGAATCTGCGAAGCAAAATGTTTCATACGCAGGATAATATCAGCAGCATTATCATTTTCCGGGTTAAGTGTCCATACAATGTCTCTGATGTTCTGCAATAAATCGCCGGTATTACTTTCAATTTTCTGCACCCACTGTCTTGCATCAGGAGATGAATTATCAATAGCCTGCATGGCGAATGAACTCATGAACTGCACACTGCTGAGTGTTGATCCAATGTCATCATGCAGATCGCCTGCAATTGCTGCACGTGTTTGTTCAATTGCTTTATGTTTCTCAAACTCCTTCTGACGTTGAGCCAGTTTTTGCCGTTGTATAAATGTTATCGATCCAAACAATAATAAAATAACCAGTACAGCAACACCGGAAAGCAACAGGTTATTGTCTGCAGTCTTTTTGGTGATCTCTATATCCCGTTGTTGTAATTGTATTTTGTTTTCTGCAATTTCCTTTTCACTTTTCTCCGCAAGATACCTGGCTTCCAGTTTTGCTGTATTATTTATAATTTCAGTATTAAGAGTAGAATCCTTTATGTTTTTAAACTTTACATTATATAGATAAGCATTTTTGTAATCTCCCATTTCATTATATAAAAAAGCCAGATTTTCATACACTGTCTGTTTGATTTCTGTGTTCTCGCTTAGCTCTGCATTCTGCAGAGATTGTTTCATATAAACTAATGCTTGTGTAAAATAAGATTTATTTCCTGTTGTCTTACCTTTCTGCATTAAATCAACTGCCATCATGTTCAGTGCTCCGGAAATTCCCTGGTTATTATTTATCTTATATGCAGAACTCAATGCCTTCTCTACATAATTGGATGCAGAATCAATAACACCTTTCTTTTTATAGGCAGATGCAATATTGAGATATGTTTTAGTCAAAAGATTATTATCTCCTGATGCTTCGGAAAGTAATGCTGCTTTTTTATAATAGTACAATGCGGAATCGTACTTTGCTTCTGATTCAAGATATATATAAGCAATGTTGGTGTAAGGGTTTTTCAGGCTGATAGAATCGTATTTGCTTAAATATCCAATAGATTTGAACACATACTCTTTTGCTTTTCCAACATCTCCGATCCTGTTATATAGTTGTGATACATTATTGCAAATTGCTGCCACACGAAATGTATCATGCACCATTTCAGCAATTCTCAATGCCCGGAGTAAATATGCAGATGCTTCATTGTAATTACCAAGATTACTGTTACACGTTCCGATATTATTTAACAGCGACATATAACGTACCGGTTCAGTTATGGAATCACCATTGGCAAGTCCCCAGTTTGCATAACGGATAGCTGTCTGATATTTCCCAAGTCCGAAATAATATATAGCGATGTTTCTGCAGGTATTGGAAACTCCAAGTCTGTATTTTATCTCACGGCATTTATTCAATGAAAGCTGCAAAGAATTAAATGCATTTATTTCATCTCCTGAATTACTATATATTTTCTGTCTGTCACTATATGCATCCACCATTTTATCAAAGCGCTTCCCCTGCATGCACAGTTCAATTGATTTCTGGTTAAAGTATAATGATGAATCCGCTTTCTGTGATTTAAGATAATCAGCAGAAATTCTATTTAATTCGTTAATTTTATTTGTATCATTCTGTAATTTCAAAACAGCTTCAGCACTTAATATCTGACTAAACAGACTGTGCAAATGGAATAAGCAAAATAAAAATATCAGGATTACTTTTTTCACTAACAGGGTTTTCAAATAATGGGTTAAAGTAATAAAAAGATTTACGAAATACGAATCTTTCCGAATTTACGAATGGAAAAGTAATGTACTAAATCATCTGGTCTTTTAGGCACTCTTCCCCGCAACAACAATTACAATTTCTCCTTTCACCGGCTTCTGCGAAAAATATATAGAGAGCTCCTTCAGTGTTCCTCTTTTTGTTTCTTCAAACATTTTAGTGAGTTCGCGCGATATACTGGCTTGTCGTTCTTCTCCAAAATGTTCGGCCAGTTGTTCCAGCGTCTTTACCAGGCGGAATGGTGATTCATAAAATATCATCGTCCGGTCTTCTTCTTTTAAAGAAAGAAATTTAGTCTGCCTTCCTTTTTTCTGCGGAAGAAATCCTTCAAATACAAAACGGTCGCAGGGAAGTCCGCTCATTACCAGTGCAGGAATTAATGCAGTTGGTCCGGGAAGGCAGATCACTTCTATCCCTGCTTTCACACATTCACGAACGAGTAAAAAACCCGGATCGCTTATGCCTGGCGTACCTGCATCACTGATCAGTGCAATGCTTTTTCCTTCCTCCACCTGCTTCACAATTTCCTGCACTGCCTGGTGTTCATTATGCTGATGATGTGCCCATATTTTTTTTTGAATTCCGAGGTGATTCAACAGAAATCCGGAAACCCTGGTGTCTTCTGCAAGAATAATATCTGCTTCCTTAAGAATGCGGATTGCACGAAGTGTGATGTCTTCGAGATTACCAATTGGTGTGGGTACGAGATAGAGAACAGGCATCAGGAAGAATGAGCTTCAAACTTAGATAAAATAGTTGTGAGCTGTGAGTTCGGAGTTCGGAGTAAAGTTGTGAGCGCTGAGATGTGAGTTGGTAGTAAAATGAAAAACGAACTATTGCTTTTGCTGACACTGTATGCTTAAAATACTGCAACAGTTGGAGCAACGGCAGGAAGTAGTGCTGAGTGCTGGGTTCTGAGTGCTGAGTGCTGAGGAAAACAGAAATAACAAAATGAAAAATGACCTGGTGCTCTTGCTCATACTCTAAACTCTATCCATCTTCATCTTCAAATTACCCTTCGGCATCTGTAGTTTTATAACGAAGGATGCACATTTTTAAATTTTCAAATTGCTTGTTTTTCCTGTCTTTTCCAGCAATCACCGATTTTTTTTACAATTGATAGTGTTCGTTCAATATTTAACTACCTTCATCGTCCTTAAAAAACTCAAACCTACATATGAATCGTTTACTACTTATGCTTGCTGCATGTTTCATTTTCATGCAAAGCGATGCGCAAAACAACAGACTGCTGCTTCAGAGTGGCACCATGCTGCCTGGCAATAATGTGTCGCAGTTTATTGCTGATGATAGTCCTGTTCAACAGGAAATTTTTAACGGTTATTATTACCGTATTATCCAGTTTAATTCCATACCAACTTCTGCAGAAAAAGAAGTTATGGCGCACACAGGATTAGTGCTGATGAATTATTTTCCGGATAAAGCATTTGTAACTGCTATCCCTGTTTTGTTTGATAAATCAAAATTGTTGCAGTTTAATGTTGCAGCAGTTGTTAAGCAGGATGCAGTTCAGAAAATGAATCGCAGTTTGCTTGGTGATGCTCCATCATATGCAAAAAGAGTAAATGGTTTTGTTGATGTAATGGTTCAGTATTATCAGAATATTGAATACACTGTTGCATTACAAACATTTTCGTCTTATGAAAAAATAAGTGAGAACAGAACGGTACATACTGTTACACTTCGCATTCCTGAAAATGAATTACGCATTGTTGCTGAGATGTCATGTGTGTTTTACATGAGTCCTGCAGGAGTTCCATCATTTGCTGATGATACAAAAGGTCGTTCACTTCATCGTTCCAATGTAATCAACAGTGATTATGCATCAGGTCGTCATTATGATGGTAGTGGTATTGTAATTGGTCTTGCTGATGATGGAGAAACAGGACCGCACATTGATTTTACAGGAAGATTAACAAATCATATTGTAGGTGTCGGTGGGCCACATGGTGACATGTGCAGTGGAATTTGTGTTGGTGCAGGAAATCTTGATCCAACAATAAAAGGAATGGCAACAGGTGCATATCTGCATGTTTATGATATCGTCGGTTATCTTCATCTTATTAATGCAGTCAGTAATTATGATTCTTTAGGAACAGTGCTTTTATCAACCAGTTATTCTCAGGGTTGTAATGAATATACAATAGAAACACAATTAGGCGATCAGTTGATTCATGATAATCCGCAGTTAGGATTTGTTTTCTCTGCAGGAAATTCAGGACTGGGTAATAATAATGATTGCATATTAAATCCATATGGTGCCGCAGGTGGTACATGGGGAAATATTACCGGTGGTTACAAAGAAGGAAAAAATGTAATTGCTGTAGGTGATTTAAATGCACTTGATGTTATTGAAGCAACAAGCAGCCGTGGCCCTGCAAGTGATGGACGTATTAAACCTGACATCTGTGCTAACGGTGTTGGTCAGTTATCAACGGATCAGGATAATACTTATCAGGTTGGTGGCGGAACATCTGCTGCATGTCCTGGTATTGCAGGAATTTGTGCACAGTTAAACCAGGCATATAAAAGTCTGAATGGTGGAGCTGAACCGGAATCACCATTGATCAAAGCATGTTTATTAAACACTGCAGAAGATCTGGGCAATGAAGGTCCTGATTATATATATGGATGGGGCCGTGTGAATGCATATCGTGCTTTAACAACTATTGAAGATGGCCGATATATAAAAGACAGTATTTCACAAGGACAAAGTAATACGCATGTAATTGCTGTACCTCCTGGTGTAAGTGATTTCAGAGTGATGATTTACTGGAATGATCCGGAAGGAACTGCAGGTGCAGCCAAAGCACTGGTGAATGACATCAACATACATCTTACTGATCCGATTAATTTTTCATGGAATCCATGGGTGCTTGATCCAACTGCGAATGCAGTCAATCTTGCAACACCTGCAATAAAAGGTATTGACAGTTTAAATAACATGGAACAGGTTTCTGTTGCTGCAGGTTTTCAAGGTAACTGGACTGTTCATGTAGATGGCTTTAATATTCCGAACGGACCACAGACTTATTATATAGTATATGAATTCCGCACTGAAGAAATTCAGGTAACATATCCACAGGGTGGAGAAGGTTTTGTTCCCGGTGAAACAGAAGTTGTACGTTGGGATGCTGTTAAAGGACTTGGTAATTACACACTGGAATATTCTGTTGATGCAGGAACCAACTGGACTTTAATTGACAATAATGTGAACCAGAATAATCTTTATTTTAACTGGGCAGTTCCTGCAACCATTACCGGTCAGGCATTACTTCGTGTGAGCCGTGGAGGATTTACAGGAGTAAGTGATTCAACATTTGCAATTATTGGTACTGCTACTAACTTAACTGTTGATTATGCATGTGTAGATAGTATACATCTTGTATGGGATTCTGTTCCGGGTGCTGTTGATTATAATATATATCAGCTTGGAAGCAGCCAGATGGATGTGGTGGGCACTTCATCAACAAACAGTTTTGTTGTTACAGGAACCAATCCAAACGGAGATTACTGGTTCAGCGTTAGTGCAAACACTGCTTTCGGTACAACAGGACGCAGAGCATATGCAATACATAAACCGGCAGGAGTTTTCAATTGTCCTCTCTCAGAAGATGCTGGTTTAACAAGTGTGATCAGTCCTGCTGCAGGAGTGTTTACTGACTGCCAGGGAAATGATAGTTTAACAGTTAGTGTACTGATTGGAAATCCCGGCATCAATGATATATTTAACATGACAGTAAGTTATAACCTCAATGGTGGTGCTGTGGTTACAGATACTATTACGGATACAATACCTTCTGGCGGAAGTCTGATACACAACTTCAACGTTCCTGTTAATTATTCTTCAGCCGGATCATATCTTATTACATCATGGATCACTTTCACAGGAGATCTTAATATATATAATGATACAGCTACTTCATCAACAACCGTTATACCAGGAACACTTGCATCATTACCCTTTACTGATAATTTCGACAGCTATACATTATGCAGCACGATTACAGATTGTGAGTTAACAGTTTGTCCGCTGGGCAATGGTTGGTTGAATGATGAGAATCTGGCAATAGATGATATTGACTTCCGTGTTAGTGCAGGACCAACTCCTTCAACCAATACAGGTCCTTCAAATGATCATACAACCGGTAGCATAACAGGACAATATGTTTACCTGGAAGCATCTGCCTGTTTCAACAAACGCGCGCAGTTATTAACTCCATGTATTGACCTTACTACAAGTGCCGGCCCCCAGTTACGATTCTGGTATCATATGTCAGGTGCAAATATGGGAGAACTGCATATTGATGTTCTTACACATGGAACATGGACAGATGATGTGATGACACCTATTTCCGGTGATCAGGGGAATGCATGGCAACAGGCTACAGTAAATCTTGCAGCATTTGCAGGCGATATTGTTACCATTCGTTTCCGGGGAATAACAGGTGGTGGAGCAACCAGTGATATGGCGATTGATGATATTAACATTCTTGAAACCAATGTTCCTCCTGTTCCTTTGTTTGCGGCAAACTTTACAGCTGTATGTTCAGGATCTACAGTAACATTCACTGATATGAGTGAATTTACTCCATCAACATGGCAATGGAATATTACTCCTTCCACATTTACATTTACCGGAGGAACAACAGCAGCATCACAAAATCCACAAGTGCAATTCAATGGAACAGGAACTTACACCGTTCAGTTAATTGCAACCAATTCTTTTGGTACTGATTCATTAAGCATGAATGCATATATAAGTGTTGTTACTCCGGCATCACTTGCCTTTGTACAAGACTTCCAGGGTACATGGGTGCCATCAGGATGGAGAATAGAAACTGCAGGTAATCCTATTACATGGGAGATTGCAACAAACATTACCGGAAGAAATGGTTTACCTACAAATGCAGCTAAAATGAACAACTTCGATTATCAACCTATTGGCGGACAGGATGGTCTTGCACGACTGGAAGTTGATCTTGGAACTGCAGTAAGTCCGAAGATGACATTTGATGTTGCATATGCACGTGCAGGAGGATTTGCAAATGATGGTTTACGAATTGATATCAGCACAGATTGCGGAGCAACGTTTACACCATCAGGTTATTTCAAGCAAGGAAACGGATTGGCAACATCAGCACCTACAAATCAACCATTCACTCCACAGGCAGCTGGTCAATGGAGAAATGATACACTTAATCTTACCCCTTGGGCGGGACAAACCGTATCCATTAAATTTGTAAACATCAGTGCTTCCGGAAATAATTTATATATAGACAATGTAAACATTGACAACATCACCGGAATTAACGAAACAGCATTAAACGCGGCAATAAACATCTTCCCGAATCCTGCTACAGGTGGACTATTTAATATCACAATTGATGGATTAATTAATACGGATGCTGAATTTACTGTTACTGATGTTCAGGGTAAACTGATTGAAAAACGTTCGGTAACAATCGGCTCAGCCTACACCGGAAGTTTCGATCTGTCACAAAAAGATAAAGGAATATATATTCTTGAAATCAGAACTGCATCTGGAGTTAGCCGTTACCGGTTATCAGTAATATGATCAGTTAATTTTGAATACCATTAAAAAGGAGGTGATGATTCACCTCCTTTTTTTATGCCTTAACTTTACGATCTTTGCAGCATGTCATCAGTACTGTTAAATGCATTAAAATTAAGATGTCCACGCTGTGGAGAAGGACATCTCTTCAAAGTTCCGAATCCTTATCATTTCAAAACACTCTTTACCATGAACAGGTATTGCACACACTGCAAACTCGACCTGGAAAATGAACCCGGATATTATTTCGGAGCCATGTATATGAGTTATATAATTACTGTGGGAATGATTGTGCTGAATGAATTATGGATGTTTCCACTGTGGAAATGGAATATCTGGCCACAACTTATAATTAACGCATCTATGATTTTATTTCTCTTTCCTGTTGTATTGCGTTATTCCCGTTCGCTCTATCTTGCTTTGCTTTTTAAAATATTAAAGAAATAGATTTTCATTCCCGAATTCATTTCGCTATGGCAAACAATACCGCGCAACATATATTAAATACTGCAGCAAACTTACTTGGGTTTTGTCTTTTTGTAATTACAACCATGCACATAAGTAACACTGCTGAAACCAGTATTTTCGATGAGTTTACTTCAGTAGTTGCTGTTATGCTTTCCTTCTCCTGCTTCTTCTCTTTCTTTTCCATCCGTACAAAAAATGCTGTAAGAGAACAAAAACTGGAACGGGTTGCTGATTACCTTTTTATAACATCTTTAGTTGGCATACTGATTATCATTATACTGATCACCATAAACTTTATCAGGTAGAGAAATTCAATTATATATAAAATTAATTTCATAAAAAAAACCTCTCCCATAAACAGGAAGAGGTTTTTACATTTATAAAATATCTTTATTGCTTCACCACTTTCATAACTGCTTTTTCAGTTGCAGTAGTCAATATCACAAAATAAATCCCTTTAGGAATATTTTTTTCATCATTCCACTCAATATAATTATTTCCTTCTTCCATCATTCTTGCTTCTTCTTCAATCAACTGTCCGTTAATAGAAGTAACCCTGAACAAAACCGGACCTGCTTCTTTTGCAGTGTAATTTACTGTGAAATGATCGTTGAATAAACTTGGATTAACCGAACGTATTTCAACTGCAGCATCTGTTTTAATATCATCATATTTTACTGTTCTCACATCACTGTATGTAAACTCACCATTAAAATCTGTTTGTTTTAAACGATAGTAAGCAGTTCCGTGATATGGATTTTTATCAGAGGCATAGTATGAATGTGTACTTGATGTTGTACCTGCACCGGGAACAGTAAGTATCTTTTCATAAATCTGTCCATCTGTTGAACGTTCAACAGTGAAAAAGTCATTCTCCTTTTCTGAACCTGTTGCCCATTTCAGATCTACTTTATTATTTCCTTTCAGCGCATTGAAATAAAGAAGATTTACCGGTAATGTAGATCCACTGTTCAAAAAGGAATTGAAATACAAACTGAACTGTCGTGTATCCCAACCACTGTTTGTTTTAGCAACTCCGGTGCGATATGTAAAAGCACTTACATTTCTGAAATTCATCTGCACCATAGCTTCATGATGTGCTGTATCAATATCATTAATAGTTGCAGTAGAGCCCATTACTTTATAACCTGCTCCACTTTGAGTTACAGTTAACACTGAAGCAGGAGCAAGAGTATAACTATATATATAAACAGATTCAATAAACTCACGCATACCACTACCTCCATCAACGTCAACAGCAGTTAAAGCAACATTCGACATTAATGTATCTGTGTTTGAACCTGAACCTTTAAAAGTAATTTTCCAGTTTATAGAAGACGTTCTGTTTCCGGGAACATTTATAAAAGGTTGCCAGGCTTCATCATAACCATCAACAAAATTATCTATGTTGTCGAGTGTGGCACCATCCATTTGAAGGATCTCAACCCATGCATCCACATCAGTTGAAACATCAGAGAATCTGTACACAGCACCCACTGTTCCATCTGTTCCGCTGATCAACACCGGGTTTTTAAATGCAAGATATTCGCCATAGCCAACAGAGAAATCAGAGAAGCCTGTTAAACCGGAACGCACAGCAGTAACCACACCGGCTACTTCACTCTGCGTAGAGAAATCATGTGTTCCGATAGATGCCCAGGAAGCTAAGGAATTATTACGTTTCAATATACAATAACTACGACCTCCTGTTGGTGCTGTATGACCTTTTTCTTTTAATAAAACACTATAAGTTCCTGAAGAAGGTTGAGCATCAGGAGTGATACTCCAGTAACCGTAATTCAATAGTTTTTTAACAAGCAACCCATTAACTGCTACGTTTAATAATGGTAACAATGTGCTTAATGGGTTTGAAGCAGTGAATGAAGCAGTGAGATAATTAGGACCAACCAAGCTGCTTAACGTAACTGAAGCCAGTTCATAATTAGCACTTGTACCGATAGGAAAATCATACGTTCCTGAAGTGCTTACATATCTGCGCAATGATCCTTTAATATAACTGTTGGAAGAATGTCCTGTAACTGCTGAAGAAGATCTATTAGATACCTGAATACTGGTAAGAAGACCTGGTGTAATGCAGCCACTTGTTAATGTAAGTGTTCCGGTAACATCTACATTTCCACTTGTAGTAAGTCCGGCACTGTTATTAATTTCCAAACCATTTACAGAAGATGGAAGTCCGCTGCCAGTAACCTGTGCTGCTGTTCCGGCATATATATAATTTGCTCCTGAGCTAAAGGTGCGCGATGATGTTTGAATATTTCCACCTCCAAGTAAAGAAGAGATTCCGGCAGTTGATCCGATACAAAGTATAGCACCTGAATTCAGATTAAAACTTTTACCTGTCATAACATTTGTTCCCATTAATAATTTTGATCCGCTCACCACTTTAAAATCAATGGTATTTGGAATGGAACCTGATTCTGTAAATATTTGCGAATTGCCTCCACCATTAAATGTCACAATATTTGTCGAACCATTTTTTGAAGTGAATGTTCCTCCGCTGCGAGTCCAGTTTCCTCCAAGATTGAAGTTAACGGTTGCACTGTTTTGATCACTAAGTGAAAGTGAACCTCCTGTCTGTATCAAATCACCTCCCACATTTATGGTGTAATTGGAACCTGTTAAACGTAGTTCCTTATTTGATGTGGAGTTAAAAGTAAGATCACCATTTACAGTAGTGAGTGCTCCATTAAGATTTATATCCTGCGATTGAGCTGCGCAGTTCCATGTAAAATTTTCGAATGATTGTCCTAACCCTGTTGGTGCAGAGGAGTTACTTGTATAACCTATTATTTCGCAGGTAGAGCCACTGTTCCATGTTGCTGAAGGAATTTTTCCGGCAGAAGAAGTAAAATTATGCTGGTACTTTCCTCCGCTTGAATAAGAGATAGACGCAGATGCTGCAAGTGTAATTGTTCCTGCATTTTTTAATGTTCCGGAAACAATTAGATCAGCACCTGAAGCATTATTTGCAAGAGTAAATGTAGTTCCTGAATTTATTGTAGCCTGTCCTCCTGAAGCGATCACAACCTGGTCAGCAGTATAACTTCCATCAATAACAACAGTATGCCCACTCAGGATTGTTATTACACCATCTGCAGATGTAGGTGCTGACGGAGCATTCACCCACGAACCATTCACCATCTTTTGCCAGGTGGCAGTACTACTCCAGTTTCCTCCTGGTGTTTTGCTACGGTAATCTCCGTTTGAAGATCCATAGGCATCTTCATGTTTTGTTATGTTCAGCAACGTAAGCAAAATTGCAGGTATCAGAATTCCTGCCGATGCAAATAACATAATTTGTTTGGTTGTAATAATCTGCTTTTGCGATCCTCTGATGCTTCTTCTCATTCGTTTATTTCTTGATTTCATGTTTAATATAATATCTGACAGTGATGTTTACGCAGATTTAACCAGCCGGTTTCAACAGAAATTTTTTTGTGAAAAAGTGAAACTTAAATTAAAAGGAGTCGTTGAAAGGAAATCCAGTCCCGCAAAAAAAGTCGACAGTAATCTATAGCTTAATAATTTTTTTATCAGCTATACATTGCAACTTCTGCTAAATGATTATGCAACGGTACTAATTTAATACAGGTGAAATTTTCCTCTTCAGAAAGTAAAATCCAAAAGCAACCAACAATCCAAGACCAATAAAAAAAGAAAACATAGTTCCGAAACCAAAATGATCGGCAAGTCCCAGTCCGAGTGAAGGCGCAGCAATGTTTGCCAGTCCATAGGAAATACTGTACAAAGCGGAATATTGACCTTGTCTTTCTTTTTTAGGACGTGATATAGAAAAGTTCATCATAAAAGGCATTGCAAATATTTCTGCAAAAGTAATTACCACTGTATATATAACAGCCCATAAAATAATACCTTGTCCCTGTTGCAAAATAAAAAGTGCAAGAGGAATACAAAGTGAACCTGCTATAATAAATGGAAATACATTTTGCGTTTTCCCCAACCTGGTAATCAAAGGCATTTCTATCAATACAACCAGGAAACCATTTAATGCAAGCAGTAAGCCTATAACATCTTCACTATAATGACAAACTCTGGAGAAGTATTGCGGAATACTGGCAAACAACTGAAAGAAACATATTCCATAAAATGCAACAAGCAGAATAAATACCAGGTAAGGAATATCACGATAAGCGGAAGTTGTTTTGTCCGCTAACACAGTATGGTCATGCTTTCTGCTGTCGACATTTTTTCGGGGCAGATATATATATAACATACCGGCAGCAGCAATGCTTGTAAATGCATCCATTACAAACAACCACTTATAGCCCAGGTATAATGCAATAAATCCGCCTATGGCAGGGCCAACAGAAAATCCGAGGTTTACTGCAAGACGTATTAATGATACTGAACGTGTCAGATTATCAGGAGTACTATATATAGCAATGGATTTTGAATTTGCAGGGCGAAACATATCTGCAGTAAAAGCATAAAAGAAAATGATAATTCCAATAGATAAAGGAGATTTTGCAACCAATATCAATAAAAGAATCAGTCCGCTTGAGATGAGTGAGAACAGCATAATATTAAAAAGATTCTTGCGGTCGGTAAGCCAACCTCCTGCATAAGAACCGAGCACACTGCCGATTCCGTAACAGCTCATCACCAATCCTGCACCTGCAATAGAGAAATGAAGTTCCTTGGTAAAATAAAGTGAAGCAAAAAGTAATACCATCGATCCACTCCTGTTGATGAACAGTGAAACGGCCAGTATCCAGACATTTCGCTGAATACCGGAAAAAGACTCTTTATATAAACCAAGCAGACGTTTCATAATGAAAGGCCGCTAATTTACGATGCCTGATTACACCACCCTAAAAAGAAAAAAATAAAAACGGGAATTTACAACTAGTGCAAATTCCCGTAACAACACAAATAAAAACACTGATCAATCTTCACCCAATCATTTTTTTGTGGATGTTTATTATTTTCCTTCCAGTTTATTAATAGTATCTGTTATTCTCTTTTTCTGATTTTCAGGTGCTTTTGATAATGCTGTTTTATAATTTGATACTGCACCTTTTTTATCACCGGTTTTCTCCAGTGCTTCAGCATAACTGTCATACACATTCCAGGAAGCAGGATATTTTTTTACATTGGAACGAAATACATCAATTGCTTCTTTACTTTTTTCCTGTCCCATCAATTCATAACCATAAGCATTCATTTGCGTTTCATCAGCCATAGTAACTGCTTCCGCTTTTATTGCATCTGCTTCCTGTTGCTTACCCTGTTTTGCAAGCAGCCTTGACTTTGTATTGAGATTGGTAAAATTTTTCTGAATACTAATTGATTTATCAACCCACAACATGGCCTGATCAAGATGTATGTTTTTCTGCACACAAAATGCTGCAGCCTGGTTATGAGGTTGCCAGAAAAAACCATATAAATCTGTCAGCTCCTGTTTCATATTCTGATAAACTGTTTCCGGAACATCAATGCTGATCTTAAATGGAACAGCCATTTTTTCCCAACGTAACAATGCTACTGTTGATTCGGGTTGCACAGCAGTAAATGTATAACTCAGCCAATCCTGCATCTCCGCACTTTGAGGAGTTACTGTAACACGCAATGCATCATCTTTCTGATCATAAAAAAAACTACCCCATGCTCCGCTGTTTTTATTAAAAATAATAATCCATTCTTTTTGTGATGGTATCATATGCAAACCATAAGAACCGGCTGCCAGATTTTTTCCTTCAATCTTAACATCAGTACTGAAAGTAATTACGGTATTCTGATTTGCTCCTGCTCTCCACACTTCATTATATGGAACAAGATCACCCCAGATGGTTCTGCTTTTAGCCAGAGGACTGTGATATTTTATGGTGATATCAGTTATTCCGATACGTTGCATAATGGATGCTGCCTGGCTTGCTTCAGGAGAGGTGAGTTCCCTGTTTTGTGCAAACAATGATGCTGATGATACGAGCAGCAGGATAATAAACAGTTGCTTTTTCATTATATATATATATGATATGGTGGATGAATTCTGATTGTTGGAAAACAAAAGTAACTCATCAGTTAAAACAGTATGTCATTTAAATGCACACTTCGACAACCCTCTGCAACATACAGATCAACAACGGAAAAAATATGACCAAAAAACATCGTCGATCAGTAATTTCAACCGACAACCAACATCATCACAAATAAATAAGGTTAAAAGGTACAGTTAATATGCTCTCTGGTTAACGCCCTCTATATAATTTACAAATGCCCGGCAGGAAACACGGTTACCTCCGGGTGTAGGATAGTCTCCTGAAAAATACCAGTCGCCTCTGTGATCAGGACAGGCTTCATGCAGATCTTCAATTTTCTGAAATATTATTTTCAGTTCTGCTCCCAATCCTTCCGGCCTGATGATATCAGCAATCTTATCAGAAACCTGTTCAGCAGTAAATGGCTTATATATTTTCTTAACATGATTAACAGATTCTGCATCCGGATTATTTACAACTTCCTTACACATTATATATACTTCGTCAATCACATGCTCCAGATTATTCTCTTCTAAAAGTTCAATTGCAGCACGGAATGCAACCAGATCACTGTTACGTGCCATATCAATTCCATAACAATCCGGATAACGGATCTGTGGAGCTGATGATACCACAACAATTTTCTTGGGACCTAATCTGTCAAGCATTTTGATGATGCTGTTTTTTAATGTAGTTCCTCTTACAATGCTGTCGTCAATTACTACCAGGTTATCGATTCCTCTTCTGATCGTTCCATAAGTAATGTCGTACACATGAGTTACCATATCACCACGATCATCATCATTGGTAATAAATGTACGCAGCTTTGCATCTTTAATGGCAATCTTTTCTCCTCTGGGTTTTATGGATAATATTTCCTGAAGTTTATCATCAGAAATATCATTTCCCAATGCTTTAATTTTTCGCTTCTGCACTTCACGTAAATAATCTTCCATGCCATGCATCATTCCATAATAGGCAACTTCAGCAGTATTTGGTATGTAAGAAAATACAGTGTTACGCAGATCGTGATCAACTGCATCCAAAATTGCAGGACATAATTTGCGTCCCAGTTCTTTACGCTCTTTATATATATCCTTATCACTGCCACGTGAAAAATAAATGCGTTCAAATGAACAGGCATTACGTGGTAAAGGATCTTTAATCAGTTCCTGGTTGATGCTTCCGTTCTTTTTAATAATTAATGCATGACCAGGTTTTATTTCCTGCACTGCATCTGCCGGAACATTAAATGCAGTTTGAATCTGCGGACGTTCACTCGTAACAACCACCACTTCATCATCAGCATAAAACCAGGCCGGACGAATTCCGGAAGGATCACGCAAAACAAATGCATCACCATGTCCCATCAATCCTGTCATTACATATCCACCATCCCAGTTTTTAGAGGAACGGCGAAGGATACGACCGATGTCAACATTCTCTGCTATCCGTGGTGAAATAGCCTGCTTACTGAAACCCTGTTCTTTATATTTAGCATAAAGCTCTTCATTCTCTTCATCCAGAAAATGACCAATATTTTCCATTACAGTAACAGTGTCTGCTTTCTCCTTGGGATGCTGACCCAGTTCCACCAGTTCCTGGAAGAGTTCCTCCACATTTGTAAGATTGAAATTACCAGCCATCACCAGGTTACGCGTCATCCAGTTATTCTGACGCAGGAAAGGGTGACAGGCTTCAATACCACTGCCTCCAAAAGTTCCGTAACGCAGATGTCCCATCAGTAATTCCCCGGCAAAAGGAACATTTTTTTTCAGCCATTCCGGATTATGCAGTTGATCCTGCTTATTGGCATCTTCAAACCGCTCAATAATCCTTGCAAATATTTCTGTAATTGCATTTTTTTCTACGGACCGGTAGCGACTGATATACCTGCTTCCGGGCTCTACGTCAAACTTAATGCAGGCAGCACCTGCACCATCCTGCCCACGGTTATGCTGTTTTTCCATTAACAGGTACAGCTTATTCACCCCATATAATGGAGTGCCATACTTTTTAATATAAAAATCCAGTGGTTTCAGCAGCCTTATTAAGGCAATGCCACATTCATGATGAAGAAAATCGCTCATTTAACCTTTCTAAGGCACAAAGTTAAGGAAGCATAGCGAGATTAAATAACAAAAAATACAAAAGACCTTATTGATCTGTGTTTAATCAATCCCTTCACAGGCGCTTTTTTGCGCTTTACCCTGTCTAATGTGCATTCTATCAGAATTCATTTTCATACCGCATTGTCTGTTGTTTTCTTTGATCCATAATTTTCATAAAAACAATAAAATGAAATCACTTGTCAAAACAAACGTAAACACTTCTCTCTCCTCATTAACATTAAAAATCAGGAGAAAATCCGGATCAACATCCATCAAAAAAAATGCTGTTACTTATATAAATGAGGATGCAGCCGCCGACTGGGCCTGGCATTATGCAAATTGATTTTTATCCGGTACATCATTGTGCTATTGTTATAAATTGATTTTTCCCTCATCTGACCTTTTATTTAGTTCAAATAAATCTATTGTAGTTTTCATCATCTTTTTATGATATTTGTCAAAGCTGACTGAGAATTTTCTGATGTTTCAATACCGTAAGGGAATAAAATAATCAGCGAAATTCAGTCATTTATTTCCGGTATTAACTATACTTGCTTTTGTGATGAGAATATTCTTTAAAAGAAAGGTCCATTTGCTATTGTTGTTTTTGGCTGCCAGCACTACATCAATGGCACAACAGAATAACTATCTCTTCCGATGCAATGAAAAACTTATTGATGTCGTGATGGAAGATTTATTTACACCACCTGTTGCAAGCAGAGTTTACGTGTATCCGAATATTGCTGCTTATGAAGTGCTCGCATTAAACAATCCATCCCTTGTTTCATTAAGCGGACAGATAAAACATCTGCCTGCATTGAAGCCGGAACTAGCGCCAATTAATTATTCCATTGCTGCGGAATTTGCTTTTACTACTGTTGCAAAAAAACTCGTTTTCAGTGAATATAAAATAACGGAGCTGGAAGAAAATGAAAAGAAGATATGGTCGTCATTAGTTGCCGATGATTCAATCATTCAATCATCCATAGCATTCGGTCGAAAAGCAGGAAACATAATTATCGAATGGATGATGAAGGATAATTATGTTACAGTAAAAACAATGCAGCGTTATGAGTTGAAAGAAGGTGCTGATAAATGGAAACCAACAGCTCCGGAATATACAAATGCTCTTGAACCTAACTGGTCGAAAATGCGGCCTCTGGTGATGGACTCTTCTTCACAAATAAAACCCATTCCTCCTGTTCCGTATAGTGAATTAAAAACATCGCAGTTTTATAAAGAAGCACTTGCTGTATATAAAACTCACAACACCCTTGACACTACTCAAAAAACAATTGCTGCTTTCTGGGATTGCAACCCAAACATTTCCATGTCCGACGGACACATTACAGTTTTCGTTCACAAGATTTCTCCCGGTGGACACTGGATAAAAATTGCAGGACAGGCTTGTAATAATCTTGCATTTGATGAAATAAAAACTGCAGAAGTATATACATTGCTGACAACAAGTATATACGACGCATTTATCAGTTGCTGGACAAGTAAATTTATACTCAACACAATTCGTCCCGAAACATATATACAAAGGCTGATTGATTTAGAATTCACGCCAACCATTCAAACACCACCGTTTCCTGAATATCCAAGTGGACATAGCGTAGTTTCAGCAGCAGCAGCAACCGTACTTTCGGAACTTATACCACAACCGTATGCATTTACTGATTCCTCCGAATTATATATAAATCTGCCACCACGATCATTTCTTTCCTTTACAGCAGCTTCACAAGAGGCTTCTGTAAGTCGTTTTTATGGAGGCATTCACTTTATGCCGGCACTTGACAACGGTTTGGTGCAAGGACAAAAAATCGGAAAATATATATACCAGCGACTTCAAACACGAAAAAAATAATGAGATATTACCTGCTTCTGCTGATTCTTATTTTTACATCATCAGGAAATACAAATGCCCAATCCCTCTTTACAAAAATTCCTTCCGGAGAATCAGGATTACATTTTGTCAACTATCTTTTTGAGTCGCATGATTTTAATCCGTTCAATTATGAATACCTGTATAATGGCGGAGGTGTTGCTGCCGGTGATATAAATAATGATGGCTTAACTGATCTTTTTTTTACATCAAGCATACAGCCGAATAAACTTTTTCTCAACGAAGGAAATCTTAAGTTTAAAGATATTTCCGCTACAGCGGGAATTGAAGACGACATCGGATTTCATACTGGTGTATGCATGATTGATATAAATAATGACGGGTTGCTTGATCTATATATATGCAAATCGGCATCAGCAAATCCTGAAGAAAGAAGAAATGCATTGTTTATTAATAACGGTGATCTTACATTCACTGATAAAGCTAAAGAGTATGGATTGGATGATGCCAGTTATCATACACAGGCCTATTTCAATGATATGGATCTTGATGGTGATATAGATTTATTCCTTCTCAATCATCCGAGGAAGATGAACCAGGCAAATAATATTAAAGTATCGTATAATAAACAGGGGATTCTGGCTGCTGAAGAAGACACACAACGCACTTATGTAAGTTATCGTTACTATGAAAATATCAATGGACATTTCGTTGATAAAACCATACAGGCCGGCCTTGGTTCTTATGCCTTTGGATTAAGTGCTGTAATTGATGATTTCAATAATGATGGTTATCCTGATATATATACCTGCAATGATTATTACAAACCCGATTATTTATTTATAAATAATAAAAACGGAACTTATACTAATAAGATATACGATTATTTTTCTCATACCTCCAATAATTCTATGGGTTCGGATTATGCTGATATAAATAATGATGGGTATCCTGACCTTCTTGTTTTAGATATGCTACCGGAATCACTCATCAGGCAGAAAAAATTAAAGGGACCGATAAATTATGACACCTTTAATAAACGCGTTCAGTTTGGATTCGGATATCAATATCTGAAAAATGTGTTACAACTGAATAATGGAAATGGCAGTTATTCTGACATCAGTTACATTGCAGGTGTTGCATTTACTGAATGGAGCTGGGCACCTTTGATTGCAGATTTCGATAATGATGGGTTGAAAGATATATATGTAACCAATGGCTATTACCGTGATGCAACGGATATGGATTTCTCTGTTTTCAGAGGTGATTCTATACGTAAAGCATTGTTTCTTTCACATTCTGACAAGGAGGCAATGACTTTGCTTTCCGATATACCTTCAGTTAAAGTGCAAAACTATCTTCTCCACAACAATGGTAACCTTACTTTCGATAACATCACTGCAAAAACAGGAATGAATGAGCCATCGTGGAGTAATGGTGCTGTATATGCTGATCTGGATAATGATGGTGATCTGGATCTTGTAGTAAACAATCTTAACGATGAAGCTTTTTTATATAGAAACAATTGTGTAGAAAAGAATGCAGGAAATTATATCCGCTTCCGTTTCGAAGGTCCTGAAAAAAATAAAGGTGGCTTCTTTGCAGCTGTTGAAATATCAACTCCTGATGGAAAGAAAAAACAATATCAACGTTACTACCCAACACGTGGATATTTATCATCGCATGAAACTTTTTTACATTTCGGAACCGGCACCAGCGAAGTATCAAATGTAAAAGTTACCTGGCCTGATAAGAAAGTGCAGGAGCTGACATCGCTTAAATCCAATTCCGTTTATACTTTAAAATATGCCGATGCAAAATTGCCCGACACGCTGAAAAAAGAAATTATTCCTCCAGCAGTTTTTACCGATATTACTGCACGCACTAAACTGAAGTACAAACAGACAGAAAGTAATTATCTGGATTTTAAACTGGAACCCTTGATTCCACATACATTTTCAAAAATGGGCCCTTGTATTTCTGTTGCAGATATTAATGGTGATAAGCTGGATGATGTATATATAGGAGGAAGTAAAGATGTGGAAGGTATAACGTATATACAAAACAATAATGGAACATTTTTATTGTTGAAGCAGCCTGCCTTTACTGCAGATAAAATATTTGAAGACACAGGATCTGAATTTTTTGATGCTGACAATGATGGTGATGCTGATCTTATTGTTTCAAGCGGAGGGAATGAAAATCCGGAAAATAAAGATTTATATATAACACGACTATATATAAACAACGGAAAAGGAATTTTCAGCAGAAGTAAAAATTTCCCAAAGGTGCAGACAAGTGGTAAAGCCATTGCAACCTGTGACTTTGATAAAGATGGATATACAGATGTGTTTATTGGCGGAAGAGTTGTTCCAGGTCATTATGGCTTATTGCCTTCCAGCTTTTTACTTAAGAATAACAGCGGAGTATTTACAGATATAACATCTGCTACCCCTTCTTTATCTGATATTGGAATGGTTACCAGTGCCACATGGTGCGATACAGATAATGATGGGTGGAAAGAATTAGTGATTGCTGGGGAGTGGATGCCTGTTACTATATATAAAAACAATTCAGGAAAGCTTGATGTAAAACCGGAAGTGATTTATGGAACTTACGGATGGTGGAATGTGATTGAGCATGCTGACCTTGATGGCGACGGTGATCAGGATTTGATTGGCGGTAATGTTGGTTTGAATACACGTTACAGAGGTGATGAAACTTATCCTTTAACAATGGTAGCAAGTGACTTTGATAAAAATGGAAGCACGGATTGTGTAATCAGCATGTATGAAAACGGAGTGAGTTATCCAGTTGTGTTGCGTGATAATTTACTGGATCAAATGAATTTCTTAAAGAAAAAATATCTGCGTTACGCTGATTACTGTAACCAGACAGTGAATGATATTTTTTCTCCGGAACAATTAAATGCTGCATTGAAATTTAAAGCAAACAATATGTTGAGTTCCGTTTTTATAAATGATGGAAAAGGATCTTTTAAAAATCAGCCCCTCACAACGCGTGCACAATTATCTCCCATCAATGCAGTAATTTCGGAAGATGTAGATAAAGATGGATTGTCTGATTTGTTGCTGGCCGGAAATGATTATTCAAC
>JBDTVD010000021.1:0-21815 GCA_040007375.1 Bacteroidota bacterium
CACCACTGCAGATAAATCTTACTCATACGGATGGCACATCTGATATTCTCACTGTGAATCATACCTACAATGAAAATCAGATTGAATGGTTTAAAGCCGGTGCTGCATTGAATATTATTCGTAGAGAACTTGCCTGACAGGAGTTATTTTTTAGGAGTTAGTGATTAGAGAATAGTGATCGTATTCTGGCGCGAGCATCCTGCTCGTGACTCCTTAAAATTATTTATAATTGATAAATTCTAAGTAAGCATCTTGCTTACCGGTATATGATTATAAGGAATTAGAATTGCTTGAAAATTTTCTCTGTATAAAAAAAATCCATTCTTATCACTTACCCTGAATAGAAACGCAAGCATCCTGATTAGTTATTTCTCATGGTTGATTCTTCACCGCAGTTGGGGATTACCACGTCGTCCTTTGGCCTCCTCGTAATGACGTAAGATATATATCCGGGTTTCTTTGTCTTGCTGCTTACTCCTTTTTATTGATGATCTTTATCGCCTGATTAAATCATATGAATATTTCTCTTGAAAATGATCACGTTATTGTATCACTTCAATCCTTTGGTGGGGAATTAACTTCCGTACTCAATAAAGAAACCGGCCTGGAATACATCTGGCAGGCAGGAAAGGAATGGCCGAAACATTCTCCTGTACTTTTCCCAATTGTAGGTTCTCTTAAAGAAGGAAGTTATATATATCATGATAAAAGTTATTCTCTGGATCGTCATGGTTTTGCACGCACACGTGATTTTGAAGTGCTGGAACAAAACGAAAGCAGTGTTTCTTTTATTTTAAAATCGGATGCCGCAACACTGGATGTTTTTCCATTTCCATTTGAACTCATCATCACCTATATCATTAAAGAAAATAAACTGGAAGTACAGTATAAAGTAATTAATACAGGAGAAGATGAAATGTATTTTTCCATTGGTGCTCATCCGGCATTTAAAGTTCCGTTGAATGATGCGCACGCATATGATGATTATTATCTTGAATTTAACAAAACAGAAACTGCAGGACGATGGCCATTGAATAATGGTCTTCTTGAAAACGAAACTGTAAACTTCTTTAATGGAAATAAAACGTTACCATTAAAGAAAGAATTATTTGCAACAGATGCACTTGTATTTGAAAATCTTTTTTCCGATTGCATCAGCATAAAAAATAATAAAGATGAACATGGTTTGGACTTTCATTTTTCCAATTATCCTTACTTTGGAATATGGGCTGCTGCAAATGCTGATTTCGTTTGTCTGGAACCGTGGTATGGAGTAACAGATTCTGTATCGTCAGACAGGAAACTTATGACAAAAAATGGTATTAATAAACTGGAGAAAAATACTTTCTTTACCTGTTCGTGGAGTATTACTGTTTATTAATTCTTAGATTTGAAGGGATTGTTGCATGAAAAAGAAAATACATATTAAGACATTTCAAAAACACCTTCTGCTTCCTCTGAGAAGTGAATAAGAGGTAAGGCGATAAGAGAAATATTTTTTGAGATGACTTATTCAAGGAGTAATTTATTAATGATAAAAATACATTTGAAGGAAGATGAAATTAAAATATCTGTTACTCATTACTACCGTTTTATTTTTTAATTCTTGTAAAAAGGATAAGGACGAAGACAGACAGGCCAGCATTGATTTTACTTACACTGGTAATTCTACAACGGCTCCGGTTACTGTTTCATTTACTGCACAACCTTCTGATGACGGAACAGTGGAATGGGATTTCGGCGATGGTACAAAAGGTACGGGAGTTAGCATAACACATGTATATAATAACGTTGGATTTTATATAGTTTCTGCAACGCTGGTTACTTCTTATGGATCAGCCGGAAAAAATAAATTTGTAAATGCTTCTGCTAATACAAGGATGCGCATTTATCAGATTGAAGGTACTGCACCCTCATTAAAACCTGATGGAACATCATGGGATAATGATTTAAACACGAGTCCTGACTTATATTTCAAAATATATAATACAGCAGGGGTTGATTTAACAGGTGGTGCTCACCAGGTTTTTACAAACACTTATACAGTAATATACCCATTTAATCCTGCAATTGATATCACTGATTTTGAATCTGTATTTAAAGTGGAATTTCTTGATTCTGATGTTGGAGGTAATGATGAGTTGATTGTTAAATACAATTTTCTTCCTACCGATTATTTAACAGCAACTGGTGCATTTCCTATGGAATTTACAAAGTCAGATCCTGGTAACGGCACCACTGTTACAGTAAAAGTTGCATGGTCTAATTAATGTTTTTTATGCTAGTTTTACCGGCTCACCATAAAGGCGGATTCGGTAATGCAGGAACCAGTTATTGGAAATAAAAAAATCATTCGTGGCTGGACCATGTTTGACTGGGCAAATTCAGCCTACTCATTAGTTATCACATCAGCTTTATTTCCTATTTATTTTAATGCTGTAACAACTACTGATACAAATAAAGATATTACATTTCTTGGTAAAGTATTTAACAGCGATTCTTTACAAACCTATATTATCTCAGTTGCTTTTTTACTGATTGCCTGCTTCTCACCATTGTTATCTTCCATTGCAGATTACAGTGGTAACAAAAAGAAGTTTATGTTTTTTTTCAGTACGATGGGTGCAATAGCCTGTTCTTCCCTTTTCTTTTTTAAAGGAACAGATACTTTATATATAGGAGTTTTGGGGAGTCTGCTGGCTGCAATTGGTTATTCCGGTAGTGTGGTGTTTTACAATTCTTATCTTCCTGAAATTGCAGCGCCGGAAGACCAGGATAAAATAAGTGCACGTGGATTTTCTATGGGATATATTGGAAGTTCTTTACTGCTCATTTTTTGTTTAACTATGATTATGTTTCCTCAATGGTATGGTAATATTGAAAGTGGGTTTGCAACACGTTTATCATTTCTGCTTGTTGGTATATGGTGGTTTGGTTTTGCACAGATTACTTTCAACAGACTTCCTGCCAATCTGTATAATAAAAAGAAAGAAGAAGGGAATGTACTAACGAAAGGTTACAGGGAATTACGTAAAGTATGGAGTGAGTTAAAAGATACACCACGTTTAAAAAGTTTCCTGCTTTCTTTCTTTCTGTACAATATGGGAACACAAACCGTAATGTATGTAGCAACATTATTTGGTACGAGTGAATTAAAACTGGATTCTTCTATATTAATTGTTATCATACTCATCATACAATTTGTTGGTATACTGGGAGCCTGGTTATTTTCACGATTGAGTAAACGGTTAGGAAATGTAAAAGCATTATCTATTGCAATTACTGTATGGATTTTTGTTTGTATTGGTGCATATATGTGTGATAAACGTTTTGGTGTGAATGAACAGAATATGTTTATTGGTTTAGCTGCAGTTGTTGGAATGGTGATGGGAGGAGTGCAGGCATTATCCCGTTCCACCTATTCCAAATTACTTCCTGAAACAACAGATCATGCTTCTTACTTCAGCTTCTATGATGTGTGCGATAAAATAGGAACTGTATTAGGAACTTTTATTTTCGGATATATAAACGAAATCACCGGAAGCATGCGCACATCTATCATTGTGCTGGCATTATTCTTCATAGCAGGATTAATATCCCTCGCAAAAGTAAGACAGGAAAAAGCAATTATGGCGGGATGATTTGTCAATTATATATAATCTTTAAAAGAATATCGAATATCGAACAGGGAATTATGAATGTCGAAGTGATACTCACTAACTCCTAACGCCTAACAACTATTCACTACTCCGAACCCCGAACTAATCACTCCAAACTTGAAACCATCTTCAAATCTTCAAATTTTCAAATCTTCAAATTAGTCACTCCGAACTCCGAACTCACAACTCCGAACTAATAATGATAGTAGATATATTCATCCCCTGTTACGTAGACCAATATTACCCTAACACTGCAGCCAATATGATAAAAGTATTGGAACGGTTGGGATGCAGTGTTAATTACAATGTAGATCAAACCTGCTGCGGACAACCTGCATATATTGATGGTTACTGGGATCAGTGTAAGAAAGTAGGAGAGAAGCTGATTCACGAATTTCAGAATGACAGATATATAGTAGCTCCGGCAGCATCATGTGTTTCCATGATTAAAAATCATTATGCAGAACTTTTTCACAATACAGTTTTGCATAATGAATATAAATCAATAAAAAATAAAATTTACGAATTCAGCGATTTCCTGGTGAACGTTTTAAATGCAACAGATATTGGTGCACGACTGGATGCAACTGCAACGTATCATGATAATTGTACTGCCTTGCGTGAATTGCAGATAAAGGATGCACCACGTTTATTGTTAAGTAAAGTAAAAGGCTTAACACTGCTGGAAATGAAAGACACCGAACTTTGCTGTGGTGCCGGTGGAGGATTACCACGAAAGTTTGAATCTATCGCTGTAAACATGGGAGAAGAAAAAATCCGTAATGCCAGCGACTCCAACGCTCAATATATAATATCTACGGATTACCAGTGTTTAATGCACATGCAGGGAATCATCAGCAAACAACAAAAGCCCATGAAGGTGATGCATATTGCTGATGTTTTGGCCAGTGGATGGAATTAAGAATTAAAAATTAAGAATTACTTTTCTACCGTCATTGCGAAGTGACGAAGTCGCTGTGGCAATCCCCAGTTGTAATGAATAATTAAGAATGAATAATTACGAATTGCTTTTTGCCGTCATTGCGAAGTGAGTAAGTCAATGTGACAATCCCCTTTTATGATGAATAATTACGAATTACCCTCTACCGTCATTGCGAAGTGACGAAGTCGCTGTGGCAATCCCCTTTTGTAATGAATAATTAAGAATGAATAATTAAGAATTACTTTCTGTCGTCGTCATTGCGAAGTGACGAAGTCAATGTGGCAATCCCCTTTTGTAATGAATAATTAAGAATGAATAATTAAGAATTGCTTTCTATTCTGAAAAATTTTGCAGTCATTTTTATCTAAACACTTTGATTGTTTAGCAAAAAACACTTTACTTTGAAGTAATTACTTTTCCTTTTCATGGTGAATCCTTCTATGTAGTGGCACAATGAATATTAAATCCTTGCCAATATGAAACTCTATTCCAAACGTCTTTTACTTGTATTATCAATTTGTTTCTTAGCATTATCATCCAAAGCACAATATCAGCCTTTGGTTGTTGACAGTGCTTTGTGGATTATTCAGCATGAAACCGTTGGTATTCCTTATCCGGATAGTTACTTTGGCTACTATATATTGAATGATACAACTGTTAACAGTATAAATTATAAAAAAATCTATAAAGTTTATTTAAAAGATGAGGCACCAAATTGGCCACAACCCTTTAAACTGGATTCTTTAAACTTGTTTGGGTTTATTCGTGAAGACTTAAAAAAAGTCTATGCAATAACCTTTAATACAGCAGTTGGTTGCCCTGCAAATTCTGAGTTTTTGTTATATGATTTTAGTTATATTGTTGGTGATACAACAAATTTGTGTTTAAGTTATTACCAACCTTCTGGAATTGTATCAAATATTATCCCTTCTGGTGGTGTTAACACTTTTTATCTGAATAATAGTTCGCAATATACAGAGCAAATAGGAGCTCCATTAGGGTTGTTCGAAGGAATTGGAACTCCAAGTGGAATGTATAATACTTATTTCTATCAACATTGTATAGGTGCATTAGCCAACTGTAATATTAGTACAGGTTATAAAAGTAATGAGATTGCACACCTGGAAATATTTCCAAATCCTTCGTCAGGTAAAATAACAATTCGAAATTTCAATACGAAAGGTAATGCGCAATTTGAAATTTTAAATTGCTTTGGAACTTCTGTTTTTAACGGGATACTTCCTGAAGTGAGTTCCGATGATATACAATTAAATTTACCTTTAAATGATGGTGTTTATTTTCTAGTCATTAAAAATTTGGAAAGTTATGATTTCGTAAAAAAAATAATCATATTTAATGACCCAACAAAATAAAGAAAATAAAATAACCTTATCTACGAGGAAAACTGCAATGTGTTTTCCTCGTAATTTTATCCTCTAATGAATAGAATCCTTATTTTTTTCCTCCTTCTGGCTACAAGTACTTATTGTTCTTATGGCCAGAAGCGGGATTATATATGGATATTTGATCAGGGAACTGGAATCAATTTTAATAACATTTCCAATCCGTTTCCAATTAATACCAATCTTAATGGTATAGGAGTAGAAAATTATGCTTCTATTTCCAGTGACAGTGGAAATCTCTTATTTCATGTAAATGGAAATGATAGTATTTATTCAACCTCTAATACTTATCAGATTTTCTTTAGTGACGTATACGACAGGAACCATCATTTGATGCCTGACGGAGATAGTCTATTAAGCGATTTATCTTGTACACAAGGATCGCTCATAATCCCCTTTCCGGGAGATTCTGTTCATTATTATATATTCAATCTAAATACTCCACCTCAGCTTTTTACAGGCTTTCCAAGTGGACTTTATTATAGTGTGGTTGACATGACTGCCAATAACGGACTTGGAAACGTAGTTTCAAAAAATAATGCAATTTACCAGGATACAATTACTGAAAAACTCACAGCATGCAAACATGGCAATGGGCAAGATTGGTGGTTACTTCTACATGATTGGAATAACAATCGTTTTGTAGAATTTATTGTTTCTCCATCAGGAATAACTGGACCCATATATCAAACCATCGGAACTAGTTACATCACAGGAGGAACAACTGGGCCAATTGTATTCAGCAAGGATGGAAGCAGATGTGTTTCTGTGGGAGGGCCTAACATTATTAACGTATTTGATTTTGATCGATGCACTGGTCTTCTAAGTAATCCAACAATATTAAATACAGGTAATGGTTTTATCACTGGTTCCTTTCTTTATGGCTGTTCCCTTTCTCCCGATGGGAATTTACTGTATGTTTCTAATTACGATACTTTGTTTCAGTATAATCTATTAGCCGCAAATATTGCTGCATCCAAATTAGTAGTATATATAAAACAGAATCCTGATGCTCATATTATTCAACATATGCTGGGCCCAGACAATAAAATATATGTAGCAATGGTAACTGGTGGATTTTCAATCCCGCCTGACACAGCCTTCAATAACATTAATATGAATCTGTCAGTAATTAATTCACCTGATAGTATAGGCGCGGGTTGCAATTTCACACCACTGAGTTTTTATCTTAATGGTAAAAGATGCAGAGGTGGATTTCCAAACATGGTAAACTACAATCTTGAAGGTCTTAGTTCATGCCCGTTAAGTATAAATGAATTTAGTGATGAAAATCGAATCAATGTCACTATTTCACCCAATCCAGCCAATGATTTAATATTAATAAGTTCTGACTATTTTGAAAGAGGAAAACTACGGATCCTTGATTTGACAGGTAGAATTTTGATTCAGGAAAGTTTTAATAAAAAGAAGGATCTTGATATTTCCACTTTGAATAGTGGTATATATATAATTCAGCTAGAAGAACCTAATAAGCGAATGTTGGTTGGCAAGTTTTTGAAGGAATGATTAACTACTTTTTCATATAACCTTCCTGACGTAATGTAAAATCAAACAGGAGATCGATTCATCTTTAATTTGAAGTTATTGAATATTATACTACCCTTATTTTCCTACGAAGCACAACTGTTTCAATTCAACGAAAAAAGTTAGTTTCAAACACTTTATTTAATTGTCATTATCGTGGCGTTTGAATGAGCAGAACAGAAAGTTTTGTGTTGTATTAAATGGTGTTATGTGGTCTTCTGTTACACACTTAATTTTTTCAAAACCGTTTTCAAGTTCCGACGTCAAAGTTGTTTCGTCATATTGTTTGATATCAAGACCACTACATTTTTTTGGTCCGTCTTTGCTGAATGTTCCAATTGTTACAAAACCATTTTCTTTAACTGCTTGTCTGGCGGTGGAAAGATATTTTACGATTTGTGTTTCTGTTGTCAGGAAATGAAATGCTGCTCTGTCATGCCAAAAGTCAAACGATGTTGTTGGGTGAAAGTCGGTAATGTCGCTTACAATCCAATTTACTTTATTTGCTTTGTCACCAAGCCGCAACCTGGTCCTTGTCAACGCTTGCTCTGAAATGTCAAGCACCGTAATATTTTCAAAACCTTCGTCAAGCAGGAAGTCAACAAGTTTGCTGTCACCACCACCAATGTCAATGATGTTTGCCTGTTTGTCCAGGTTAGCATAATGAACAAAGTCCAGCGAAGTTTTAGGAATGTCTTGCGTCCAGCTTACTTCGTCGGGTCGCTTTGTTGCGTAAATTTTGTCCCAGTGATTTTGTTGGTCCGTCATCTCGTTATGTAATTTGTAAATGGATTCAAAGCTATAAAGTTTCAGTTTGCAGTGTCACCAATACCTGCAACATTAATTTGTATAAAAACAAATCTAACAAAAATTAATTACGTTGCAATTAGTAAAAATATATTTAGTGCGTTACCAATGGAGAAGTTCGAATATCCTTATTGCAAAAAAGTACTGGTTGAACACTTAGAAAAAAACTATTTTGGAATATTACTTTTTTTACCGGGAAGGAATTATATTTCTTTGGGACAAATAATTTTGTACATGTTAAACAGTTTTTCTTATTTACAGAAATTAATTTCATTTAATTTCCACCATAGCAGCTCCGATTATTTTTAAATCGTTGCTTTGTACATATCCAACTATTACCATGTTGTTGCTTGCAGGAACGGGAGTGGTTTCAAATTTTATTTCTCCTGTTGCAGTAGCGGGAATTGAAATAAATTGTCTTACTACATTTTCGCTTTTTAAAATGTGACCTCCGTTTTCGCCGCGTTTAACAGATGTTGTTTCGTTAAGCGATGCTAAGGCGAAGTTAATTTTGCATTCTGAAAAATTTCCATCAAGTTCGTATTTTACATGGGGCGGATTTCCGTTTTGAATTGTTGCTGTTAATGTTTTGAACGTTACTGTTGGTTTTGTGTTTAATGATTTATTTAATGCATCTTCTAATTCCTTTTCACTTGAACCAACAAATTCAGTACTTCCGTTTACAATCATTTGCGGAGTGTAAACGGAATTAAGTTGCATTGCTGATGCATATTCACTTTGCCTTTGCGAATATTTTTTATCACTGAATGGGTCAGCCCATCCCAAACGATTCCAGTAATCCACATGAAATGAAAGTGCGAATATTATTTTGCCTTCTTTATTTGCATTGCTGATTGTTTTAGATAATAAACGGTCAGCAGGAGGACAACTGGAGCAACCCTGTGATGTAAATAATTCTATAACAGCAACCGGTTCAACCTGCGGAGAACTACTGAAACCTATAATTGCAATTGGTAATGCAAGAGTGAACAAAGCAAGAACTTTATTTTTCATCAACATCATTTAATTTCACTTGTAATTTGCTTTAAATTCTTTTTTGAATTCCATAAATTCAGGAATGGAAACATTACGTACATATCCCTGGTCTGGATGGTTGTGAATGTATTCCTGATGATAATCTTCCGCTGTATAAAACTTTTTGAAAGGCATTACTTCTGTAACAATTTTATTGCTGTACTTTTTTGAATCGGTGAGCCGTTTTATTTCTGCGTTAATAATTTCTTTTTCTTTTTCGTTACGATAAAATGCAACAGAACGGTATTGTGTTCCTGCATCATTTCCCTGGCGATTTAAAGTTGTAGGATCCTGACTTGCAAAGAATGCTTTTACTAAAGTTTCGTAGGAAATTTTTGAAGGATCGTAATACACCTGCACCGCTTCAGCATGTCCTGTTGTACCTGAACAGACTTTTTCATAATCAGGCTGTGTATCACTACCTCCCGAATATCCTGAAACTGCATCGCGCACACCAACCAGACTTTGAAACACAATTTCAGAATGCCAGAAACATCCTTCAGCAAATGTTGCAACAGCCTCATTTGTTGATCCTGTTTCTTTTGAACCTAAAGGAAAGTTTTCGTTTTTACTTTGTGATTGTACACATGAACTGAATGTTGTAAGTGCAATCAATATATAAATTATTTTCATTTTAATTATTTTTTTATTTTGATTTAACAGGAGGTTTGCCACCTTCAGGAACAAAGATGAGTGCTGCTGAATTCATGCAATAACGTTTACCGGTTGGTTCAGGCCCATCATTAAATACATGACCAAGATGAGAACCGCTTTTGCTGTCTACAACTTCTGTGCGTGTCATTCCATCGCTGCTGTCAACTATCCAACGTACTGCATCAGGATTAATGGGTGCAAAAAAACTGGGCCATCCTGTTCCTGAATCAAATTTTGTTTCCGAACTGAAAAGTGGTTGCAATGATGCAGCAGAATAATACGTGCCCTTTACATAAAAGTGATCGTATTTTCCTGTGCCAGCACGTTCCGTTCCTGATTCGCGCAGGATATAATATTGATCAGCAGTTAATCTTGATTTCCATTCTGCATTTGAGAGTTGCATGGGATAAACAGTTTTGTCTGTTGCAACCGGTGGATCAGGATATTTTTTGTTTTGTGATTGCGCATCTGAACAACCACTGTTTAGCACTGCAATTGCTGCAATTAAGACGAAGTGAATTTTTAACATGATTTATTTATATGATTATTTATTTACAATTATTTGTTTTGTTTGAATGGTGTATTCATTTTCTATCTTAACGAAATAAATACCGTTTTGTAAAGTGGACATATCAACGATTGTTTCGTTATTCTGAATCTCCTTACTAAAAATATTTTCCCCCAAAACATTTGTGATTTTCAATTGTGATTTTATATTGGAGGAATTATTAATTTTAATATTTAATAAACCGGAAACAGGATTGGGAAAAATATTAATAGAACTCTCGTTGGAAATATTTGAAATTCCCACCGTTGATATTCCTGTATATTCCCAAGTGTCACTTAATATAGAAGAAGTACCCTGACCGCCAAAAATTATCATTTTATCCTGAGAAGGAATATATATTGCGGAATGACCAAAACGTTGTAAAGGTTTAATCACACTTTGAGGCAAAGTATCCCAAAGTTGTGTGTCAAGATTAAATCTCCACAAGTCATTTAATCCACCGGATATATTTCCCTGGTTGAGTGAATTACCACCGAATACAATAATATTTCCGTTACCACTATAAACGTTGGATGGAAAATGTCTTGATGGCGGAGATTGAACAGGAGTAAGATCGGTCCACACATAAGTATCAGCATTCAATGACCAGATGTCGTTTAAATTTCCTGTGCTTTGTCCTCCAAAAACAATCATTGCTCTACGATCTTCTGCAAAACTTTGTGAAGTAAGACATCTGCGTAATGGAAAAAAAGTATTGGTTTGATCCGTCCAGTTTAAACTATCCAGCTTAAAGCTCCACGTATCATCAAAACGACCGGCAGTGGTGAAGCCCGCAAAGTTGATGATGTTTCTGTTAAGTGGATCAAACACTGTTGCAGTGCCATATCTTTTAAGTGGTGCTCCGGCAACATTTCCATCAGCAAAAAGTTCCGTCCATGTACTGTCATTAAAATTAAAAGCCCAGACATCATTATATAAAGCACTGCCTTGTCCTGACCAGATAAGCATTCGGTTTAATAATGAATCATACATGCTTACGTGCGTATAACGTGGTGCCGGAAGTTGTGCTGAATTAGTAGGAACAAGTGACCAGTTATTTGAATTTAAATCAAGACACCATAATTCGTTTACATTTCCTGCTGCAGTATTGCCACCAAAAACAAACATTTTGTTTTGAGAAGAAATATAAATGGCAGAAGCATTACTCCTTGGAGCAATTGCACCTGTGGTTGTAATTTGCGTCCATGCTTGAGAAAAGGTAAAGGAAAATGGATACCAGGCTAAAAATAGAATCAGGTGTAATTTCTTCTGTAATTTCATATGGAAACTTTATACTGCAAAGCAACGTGTAATTTGTCACGAAACTATCACAGAAGAGTACTAATTTTCAGAATGTTATTTTCCGAAATTGTAATTAAAGGCAACAGCACATACAAAATGACGGGTTAATCCATCAGGACGCACCTTACGCACCACTTCCGGAAATCCAAATGATAGGTTTAACCCTGTGCGGTTTGAAAAATTGTATTGTGCATTGCCTGTGATGTTTAATGTGAGTCCGTCAGAGTTTTTTATTGCAACACGATTTCCTGAATCATTAATCAAAGAATTTTCCTGTAAATGGTAAATGGCAAGCAATCCTGCTGAAAGGTTTAATTTATTTAACTGGAAACTCCTTTCGATTCGTAACAAAGCATCATTTCCTCTGTCAAGAAAATTGGATTCAAAATACTTTTGTGCATCAGCATTGTTTGTGTATGCACTATGCAAAAAATTATTTTCATTTTTATTTGAAAGCACTTTCTGAAATCCTAAACCAAGATTCCATTTTAAATATTGAACCGATGTGCCGAGAATAATATCATGCGTTCCCAAACTTGTTTGGTAGGGCATTGGTAACGGAAGATTGTTTATTTCTGCATCTGATTTACCCGTGGCAATTTTTGTTCCGGCAGTAAAATTTAATTTCCAGTATTTTGTTTTTAATAGGGCTTGTGTAATGCTGAATGAGATATCTCCAACTCCATTGTTGCTGCCCAGATTTCCATCAATAAAAAGAAAGGGAATTTTTAACTGAATGGAATTGTTTTTAAAAAAACTAAATTCACATTCAGGAATGGTTTGAATAATAGTTGTGCCTTGTTCACCTTGTCCGTAACTCAATGCAAGTTTAAAAATGTTTTTGTAAAGTGTATCAGAAAGTTGTTGAGGTTGCAAAGCTCCCATGGTGCAAAATCCTGCATCACTGCAACCTTGTGATTTTACTTGTTGATGAAAGGTAATGAACAGAGGAATAAATAAAAGAATTTTAAAGTTTTTCATTACAATGCTGCATCATAAATATAACCATGTTCAAACCAATAGTCGCGAGGAGGTGTATCAGAAAAATAAATATATCCAATGCGCTTGAGATTTTTAACTCCATATTTTACAGGAATAATTAGTCGCAAAGGATAACCCTGATTCATTGGCAATGGTTGTTCATTTAACTCATAGCATAAAATAGTTTGCGGCTGTAACATGCTTTTCATATCAATACCCACATAGTATGCGCTGTCGGGTGTCATCAGTCCAACGTACTTATATAAATCTTCGGGATGATTGGTGTCAAACGATTTTCCGCTATGTGTTCCGAGATGATACTTTGTAATAAAATCAGAAAACTTAACTCCACCCCAATATGTAATCTGACTCCATCCTTCAATACATTTAAAATCAAAAACCAAATCACGTTTTGGAATGGTGTAAATGTCTTTCATAGTTAATTCCAGAGTGGAATCAGAAGAAGAAATTTTGGGATGACGGCTGATGATAAGTTTCCAATTGTCAGCATTAAAATCTTTATTCATTCCTAAATTTCCATTTACACGAACATTTTTTATTGCTGCGCTCTTCGGATATTCTTTTGCTAAATGTGTTTCACTGAAAATTGCATTGTTCACTTTTTCATTCACGTTTAAAACTTTTCGCAAAGGTTTCAATGCACCTGCTTCTCTGGGTTGTTTACCCAACCATTTCCATCCGAAAATCGCCAACACAAAAAATGCTATCAACACTGAAAAAGATAAAATAGTTTTTCTGCGTATGTACCGGTTGAGTTTATTTTCCTCCTGGTTTTGCGGATTTGTTTCCATGCTTATAAAGTTTGTGGCTGATTAGAATCGGTAATTGGTGTTTCAGCAGTTATATTAATTATTTCTGTTTCATTTACTTTCTCTACTTCAAAACCTGTAACCATTGCAGAAAAGTTTTTCCATCCTGCTTTTATCACTTGTGCAATATGTATTACAAAAAATAATACATAACCTATTGTGAGTGCGAAATGTTCTATTCGTGCCCATTCATATCCGCCAAGTAAAAATGTAATCCATCCGAATTGAACAGGTTTATATATAGCAAGTCCGGTAAGCAATGAACCGAATCCCATAAGTATAATTAATGAATAGGCAATTTTTTGCGCTCCGTTGTATCTTGATTGCGGTGGTTTGTATTTGCTGATTTGTAAATCATGCAACAACACTTGCCCTGCCTCTTTAAACGATTTTTTATCTGGTAATAAATATTTCCATTCACCTGAAAATGCAGTATATAAAACATACAATAAACCATTGATTACAAAAAACCACATAAACACAAAATGTAAGGCCATTCCATCAGCAAGATGAAAGGGAACACTCAATGCTTTGTAAAATGAATCAGGAAAAAATTCAAGAATTGTTTTATCACCCCATCCCAAACGATATTCATCATTGGCCCAATAGATCAGGAGTCCACTCCAGATCATAACTCCCAACACCGGAAAATTTATCCAATGAAACCATCTTACTGCAAGAGGATGTTTCTTATTAATTCTTTTCATGAGTTATCATTTAGTTACTTTGATAAACCGGAAGGCGAAATATAAAAGAACTTCCAGTGTTTACCTGAGTCTGCAATTCCAGGTTTGAATGATGGAGATCAAGTATTTTTTTTACAATAGCTAATCCTAATCCTGTACTGTTTTTTAAATCTGTAAAATTGTTTGCCTTGTAATAACGACCGAAAATCTGTTCCCGTTCGTTCTCCGGTATGCCAACTCCGGTGTCGGATACTGTTACTTCCACATCCTTCTCATTCTTGCATGTTTTAATAATTATTTTTCCTCCTTCGGGAGTAAACTTCATGGCATTGTCAATGAGGTTTTGCAGCACACGTTCAATTAAAGAAACATCAGCATACACTGCGGGCAATTCTTTTGAAAGAGCAGTGCTGATGGAAATGTTTTTCACATTGGCAATCAACTGATATTTGGTGCTGATGTCGTTAACAAGTTCGCTGATAAAAAATGGTTCTTTTTTAGGTTCCACCTGGTTCGCTTCTAACTTTGATAATTCAAAAAGTTCGGAAACTAATTTTTCTAACTTGCCTGTACTTTCTGAAATTATTTTCAGATAGCGATTGCGTTCATCCGGTGTAAGTGTGTCGGCTTTCATCTGCAGCGTTTCTATATATCCCTGTATGATGGAGATAGGAGTTCGCAGATCGTGCGAAACATTTGCAATCAATTCACGCCTTAATATTTCAACTTGTTTTAATTTTTCAATGTTGCTTGTTAAGATGTCAGCCATTTCATTGAATATAACAGCAACTTGTTTTACATCACCTGTTGATTGCACCTCAACTCTTGCCGTTAAATCACCTTCCCGGAATTTTTGCATCACTTCTATAATTCTTGAAAAATTATTGGTGATGATGCGTATGATAAATAAACCAACAAGTAAGGTTGCCAGCAGTGTGAGTAGCATTGTGCGTGAACCTACCTGTAATAAATAATTTTGTGTAAGACTTTTTGAAACCGCATCATACTCTTCACTGGCAAGCACCACATATATAAATCCTGATTGCACATTGTTGCTGATTACAGGAGCTGCTGAAAATATCTTTTCCAGGTTGGGATGTCTGGGATCGTTGCCGGTTATGTATTGTGTGCCGTTGGTGCTTATAAATGTTCGAACAGGTGCAAGGTCGATATTTTTAAGAACTATCTTTTTTTCGGGAGCATAAAATGAAAGAATATTTCCATCATTATCCAGCAAGTAAACTTCTAAGCTGGGATTGATGGACATAATATTATTAAACATTTCTTCCATTGCATGTTCATTTACTTTTCCATCTGTAAAAGGAGTGGAGTGAGCAGCAATATCAGAAGCAATATTTTTATTGAGATGCTGATTTACCTGTTCAAAATACTGGTTGGAATAGTGAACCGTTATATATATATACGAAAACCCGGTGAAGGCAAGCAGCACAAAAAATACTGCGGAGATACGCCAGAATAGATTATTAAACTTATTTTTTGACATTCGTTTTAATTTCATCTGTAAAGCGATACCCAATTCCCCATGTGGTTAATATGTATTGCGGTTTATTCAAATCTGTTTCAATTTTTGCCCGCAAACGGTTGATATGCGAATTTACGGTGTGTTCGTATCCGCTGAATTCATATCCCCACACAATATTTAATAAGTTTTCACGGGTGTAACTTTTGCCGGGATTAGTAATAAATAAATATAGCAAATCAAATTCCTTTGGTGTGAGTTCAATTTTGTTTTTACCAACCAGCACTTTTCTTTTTTCGTAGTCAACAGTAAGTTCACCACAAAAAATTGTTTCTCCTGAAATTTCAAGAACATTTTTATTGATTTCTGTTCTGCGTAAAATAGCTTTTACACGTGCAATAAATTCGCGAATGCTGAATGGCTTGGTAAGATAATCATCAGCTCCTGTTTCTAATCCGATTACTTTATCAATTTCTTCGGAACGTGCTGTGAGCATCATAATAGGAGTTGAGACTTTTTCCAGTCTTATTTTTTTGCAGATTTCAATGCCGCTGATGTCGGGCAAATTGATGTCGAGGATAATTAAATCAAAAGTATTTTTTAAGGCATGTTTAATTCCATCTGCTCCGTTATTTGCTTTGGTAGTTGTGCAATGAATATCTTTCAAATGAATATCCACTAACTCCAGGATGTTTTCATCATCTTCAATCATTAAAATATTTTTCATCTTTCTAAGCGTATTTGCGAACCCTGTGAGCGGTTGTGAATTATGTGACGGCATAAATTTAATAAAACCTGAATAATTCATTTTCTTTTTTTTTAAAAGAAAGGGCAGCGTTGTATTAAACGAGCCCTTTCTCTTTACCTAACCTATGAAAGAAACAATTTGCATTTACATTTTACCATGCATCGGACAACTTTCGTTGCACATATGCCCTTTCTCACCATGAGGAATCATGGATACTTTTCCATCTTTACCAATCATACTGCCATTCATCAGTTTCATTGTTGAACCATCAGGTTTTGTAATAGTGCCATCTGTTGAAACTTTACAACCGTCAGAACAGGAGTAAGTTGATGTTAGCGGAGTGCATTTGTTTTTACTGCACATCATTGCTTTGTTATCCATCATCATTACACCATCTTTCATTTGCATTTTTTTGTCACTCATTTTACCATCCTGCATTTTACCATCCTGCATTTTAGAATCCATTTTTGAATCACCCATTTTAGAGTTTTCCATTTTTTTATCTTCCATTTTAGAAGGTGATGATTGAGCATAAACACCCACAACAAATAGTGTGGTAATTGCAGTTAAGAGAATCTTTTTCATTTTTTTTGAATTTGAGTTGAACTTATTATTTATCAGGTTGCAAATGAACCTGGAAAGTATCACGTAAGTATCACAGAATGATTGTATTTTTCTTAAATGCGTTTTCTGAAAGGATTTGCCTGAAAGGAAGTATCTGGTATCTAGTAACTAGTAGAAGGTAGCTGAATTTTATAACTGTCATCTGGTAGCTTTCCGGTGACTTTGTCACTTCGGGATCATTGTAGAAAAGTAATTTTTAATTTTTAATTCTTAATTTTTCATTACAAAAGGATCTTCCCTCTCACCAGATTCACCATAATTGGTGATTGGTTGCTTTTTCTTTAAATCTCATTTTTGAGCTTGATAAATTAAATCAAAATCCAAAAAAGCAATTACCTTATGCAAACCTCAAAAGCCAACTGTTTTCTGGCGAATAAAATTAAAAAGCTCAGTATAACACTCTGTACTTTTATTGTTTTATCGTTGCTAACTATAAATGCAGAAGCACAACTTTTTGTACGTACCACTTTTAATTCAACATATACTGCTATTACAACTGCAGGAGGAGCAACAGTGTCAACTGCAACCGGTAATGATGCAAACCAGTCAGGAATACCACTTGGCTTTACATTTAATTATGCAGGCGTTAATTATACGGAGATTGGGTTAAACACCAATGGCTTGTTGTGGTTTGATTCTATTGCTCCCGGGTATTATGATGGCAATAGTAATGACAGACTTCACAGAGCAATCGGAACCAACCAGAGTATAGCAGTGTGGTGGAATCATTTATCAGATGATACTTTGTCGGATGTTTTATACCAGTTACAGGGCACACCGGGCAGTCGGACTTTTACTGTGCAATACACCAACTTTCCGTATTACATCGGAGAGACTGACATCCGGTTAAATGACCAGGTGATTTTTTATGAAGGGACTAATGTAATTGAGTTTCGCTACGGTACTTTAAATGTTACTGCCGGTGCCGTTATTACTTTAGGTGCAACAATTGGAATTGAATACGGAGCAGGTGGTGCTAATAATTATATAGATGCAGTTACCGGTTCTAAAACATTAGGGAATGGATTGCTGAGTCCGCTTGTTTCATGGCCTAAATATAACTTTAGATTTACACCCGGAACTCCTACTCCAATTGCAGGTGGTATATATAATGTTGGAATCGGTCAAACATATCCAAGTCTGACGCAAGCTGTTGCTGATTTAAATCACAGAGGAATATCAGGTCCGGTAACATTAAATTTAACCGATGCACAATACGATACATCAGTAGCTAACGGAAGTAACATTTTCCCGATTTTAGTAGGACCGATATCAGGGATCAGTGCTGTAAATACATTAACCATTTCTAAAACAGGAGCACCAGCAACACTTGCTTACAGAGGATCACCCGTTGTGCAAAGTACTATTGCAAACTTAAACAGTTTTTCTGCTTTACAGAGTAATGAAGAACCAATATTAGGTGTATGTGCATCTTATACAACAATCAGTAATATAAATCTTATATCGCATGGCACATTGCCTCATCTTGTTGAAGTTGGATTGTTGGTCTTTGGCGATTCATTAGGAACACAGCATAGTGTGTTTGATAAAATCACTGTTGACCTTGATCGCAGCAATGTATATTCAATAGGTATTAATACAGTAAATACAAGTTATGATGCAGCGCTGGCCGGTACCAATTCCTATAATATATATAGAGATATTACGGTACGTGATTGCAACGGAGGTGTGTATTTGGGAGGTGTGGGTACTGCAACACAGCCGCACGATGTCGGTAATCAGATTATTTCCTCTTCCTGCGGAATGTATAATTCTATAGGTGATCCATCAGTACCAAATGATATTGGCGGAGGAACTTTCGCTTCCTATGGTATATGGTTGCAGGCACAGGAAAATTTTACTCTTAAGAATACGATCATCAGGAACGTGAGCACAACCAACTATTTAAATAGTGTGGATGGATTGATAGTTGCATCAGGTAAAGGAATTTGTGAAATAAGTAACAACATTATCCAGACCATATCTCGCAACAATGTTGTTGCAAATAGTTTATCTATACTTACCGGAATGCGGATTTCACATTATGCAACTGCAACTACTATCCGGATTTTTAACAACCGTATTTCAGATTTACTTACATCTTACACAGGTGCATCTTTTACCGGATTACTTGCAAAAGGAATTTCTTTTGAAGCTGGAGGCTCACTTACTACCACTTATGAACTCTGGAACAACAGCATCAGCATTGATGGCAGCTCTTATCCTAATGCTTCCACAACCTGCCTGGAAATACAACAGGGAACTTTAGATACCTATATTATGAAAAATAATGTGTTTGCAAATTTCACTTCAGCACAAACTGCACCGGCAGGTCATTATTGTATTACCACTACACAGGCTAATCAGATTGGTTCCATCACTACATCGTCTGATTATAATGATTTATATATAGCAAACGATCAGGGAACATCAGGCCATGTGGGAAGAGGAGCAACAACCAATTACTCTACATTAGGCAACTGGCAAACTGGTATCAGTTTTCATACAGGTATAGATGCAAATTCTATTTCGGTAAATCCTCTTTTTGTAAACAACAACAACGATCTGAACTTAACTGCTTCCTCACCACTAATTGGTCTAGGCACAACACCACCTGCATATATATTAACGTCCGACATCTTTTGCCAGCCATTAACGGCTCCTTATCCAATGGGTTTTGATGGAAGATTTACAACAGGCATAAACGAAATTGCACAACAACCATTTTATTTCAGTGATGTTGCACCCAATCCGTTTACATCGCAAATAAATTTTTCTGTGTTGATGTTACAACCAGGCAAATTAAAAATTACACTCACCAACACCATAGGCCAGCAAGTAAAAATGATTTATAACGGAACTACAGACGCCGGAAAACAAAATTTCACCATCACAGATCTAACATTAAAAAGTGGAATTTACTTTTTGAAAGCGGAAGGTGATTTTGGAGTGGATGTGAAGAGGATTGTTTGTGTGTAATAAGGTTTGGATTTTATTTTGAAGAATTAATAGGAAAAAAGAAGCCCTGCGGTTGCGGGGCTTTTTTTTGTTATGATTTTTTTAGTCGTTACTATTTCAACTTTTTTATTTGCTTACTTCCCACCAACGATTTCATTTGAGTGATTGCAATTTTATTTAATTGTTCCAGACGTTCATTTTGTTTTAAACCCTGATGAATTAAAACAGCATTGATACTCTCCATGTTGGATAGTACTACCAATTGTTCAAGCGTTGCACCATCACGAATGTTGCCTTCTGCCTTCGGGTTTGAATCTCTCCATTGTTTTGCTGTTGTTCCAAACAAGGCCACATTTAATAAATCAGCTTCATCAGCATACACAAAATTTATTTTGTCTTTTGTTAGTGTTGGTGGAATTAATTTTTCTTTGATAGCATCGGTGTGAATGTGATAATTCACTTTAGCCAAAGTGCGTTGTAAGTTCCAGTCTAATTTTAATCTATCGTTCTCATCTTCCTTGAGGCGTTGAAATTCTTTGATGAAATAAAGTTTGAATGGAGCTGAAATCCAGGATGCAAATTCAAAAGCAATATCTTTATGAGCAAAAGTGCCTCCACCATATCTTCCTGTTTTTGAAATAATGCCAATGGCATTTGTTTTTTCAATCCATTGTTTTGAAGACAAAACATAGCCATTGCTGCCGGCTTCATTCTTAATGTTACTGAATTCAGTAACATTAAAATCAGGGTTGTGTATCTGTTCCCATAGCCCCATAAATTCAATAGTAAATTTTGTGCTCATCCAATGCGATATTACCAATCCGGTTAATTCTGCATTTTTATGTTTAGCAATATCTGTAAGCGATATAAAATCATCTTCCTGGCGTGTGATAATAGTTATTTCATGCCCTTGTACTGTTATGGTTTTATTTTTGGCCATTGTTTATCCTTTTTTTAGAAGTGGAATTCTTTCCTTTAATAGAGGCGAATCTGCTATAATTAAACGCATCGAATTCGATGTGTTTAAAACGATTTACGTGCACTTTTTGTGCGAACACCTGGTATAGTTTCCCTGAGTTTATATTAAGGAATAAAATAAATTCTTTTTACAATCAGCAATAAAATAATTGTGAGAATGGAAACAGCAATTATAAATTTATGCTTGCTATAAAACGAAAGTATGGTGATTGACAGAAGAGCAATAGCAGTTATAAACGCTCCAATAAGAAAGGGTTTTATTTCTGCAAAAGTTAATACATCAGTTGTGTAATAGTTCAACCGGAATGTTTCAGAAATGCACCGGATTAAAGCAAGAATAACAGCAACAGTTGCTACCCTTGAAATTAAAAATTGCCTTTTACCTGTTTCCTGAGTACTCATTTTATATTCGGATTTTTCATTTGATTTCAGGAATTACTTTTTTTTCAAAGATAAAACAATTCAAAACTATCACAACTGCTTTTGCTAATGGAATACGCACAACAGGCATAAACGAAATTACCAAACAACCATTTTATTTCAGTGATGTTGCGTCCAATCCGTTCACTTTACAATTAAGTTTTTCTGTGTTGATGTTACAACCAGGCAAATTAAAAATTACACTCACCAACACC
>JBDTVD010000022.1:0-21632 GCA_040007375.1 Bacteroidota bacterium
TAAATCGTACTTCGTAAATCGTAAATCAAAATGTTTCTCGAAATTATAACTCCTGATAGAAAAGTATTTGAAGGTGAAGTTACCTCAGTACTTGTTCCCGGATCAAACGGACAGTTTCAGATGCTGGAAAATCATGCTGCCATAATTTCAACACTGGTGAATGGTAAAGTAAAAGTAAAAACCAAAAGTGGTGAAGAGCATTTTGATGTTCATGGCGGCGTAGTGGAGATGGTGAAAAACAAAGTAGTGATACTTGCGGAAAGTGCCTAATTGATTTTGTAAGTTATATATAAAAAAATCCCGGAAGTTCTTTCCGGGATTTTTTGTTTTTATGTTGATTACAATTTTATCTGATCACATTAAAAGCAGTGTTTATTACTTCATTGGGTTTAATTACCTGTAAAAAATAATTTCCCTGCGGCAGATTACTTATATCAAATCCGTAAATGCTCTGTGTGCTCAGTTTTGTTATAAGAGATCCTGTAATGCTGATAATTCTCATTTCGAGGATTTCATTATCACCCTGAGTATCTACATATATATAGTTGTCAGCTGGATTTGGAAATAAAGTTATAGATGATGGAACATCAAATTTTACATTTGCCCACTTTGAATAACTGGTAGTACCATCAATGTCTACCTGTCGCAATCTATAATACGAATTGCCTCTTAGAGGATTTTTATCAATTAATGAATAGCTAAGTGTGGAATGACTGTTTAATGCTCCTTCAATACGCCCGATTTCGATAACGTGTGTAAGATCGATAGAACGTTCAACAACAAAATAATCGTTATTTATTTCAGAGGCAGTACTCCATTCAACCAGAACGGTTTCTTTCTTTTTACTTGCTGTAAATGATAAAAGAGTAATAGGTAGTGGTGAAGACGAACTTGCAATGGCATACGTTCCAGATGATGGAACAAACCACGTTGAAACATTATTTGAACCCTGTATCTGACCCGGAATAGGCGTATCCCATAAAAGTGAAGAGGTATTATAATGATGAATCTGATATATATTGGTTGCATCAAAAGGAGAAGGTGCAATTTCAGAATTCGCATAGGTTAGAATCGATCCTGTGTTGGCTGTACCGGAATAAGTAATAAACCAGTAACGGTCCACCGTAGCATCTCTATTGTCTGGTGTAAGTCCATAAGGACTGTTGAGATTGTTTATTCCCGGAGGCCAGGGTTGATTATCACTTCCGGTATGATAGGTTGCAAAAACTGCATCTTGTGGAGTTCCACTGTTTACGATTAATGTAACCGGTAAATAATCAATATTGCTGAATCCGAATGGAACAACAAAATTTCCGTTCGTAGAACCAGTCTGCCATTTTATCGCACCACTGAAATCCTGTGCTTCACTTTTTATATATCCGTTCGTGCGTGAAATGGAAGTGAGTGAACTGTTTTCAATTGTTATAGTTGCTCCTCCACTTGTAACAGGAGTTTGCGAATTAATAAGATTCAGTTCACCATTTGTAAGTTTCAGCTGTGTACGAATATATATAGCTGTGGATGCAGATGGTATCTGTGAAGGATAAACCCATGTTGTATTTGCTGCGCCTGTATGATTGATTTCGAGAATTCCATATTTATGTTGTGGTAATGTTGCTAATCCTACATTGATTCCTGAAATCTGTTTTGTAGATGTTCCATATAATTCCACTGTACTGTTGGCATCCAGGTAATAGTTCATATTTCCTGCATTGTTAATTGCTGCTACAGAAGACCCATTATATAATCCTAAGAAATGTTGTGTCTTAAGTCGACCACCGCTTAAAACCGAAACGCCGGAATTTACTGCAACAGCGTTGGAATATAATTGTGAACTGTTACGAAGTGCAAGTGTGCCGCCTGTGCTTACTGTGAAATAATCAGTACCGGCAGTTGCATGTGAAGCAACCTGAATATTTCCTGATGTTACGTCCAGTAATGTGCTGGCATTAACATTCTGCTTTACCTGTTGTATATCGTGCCCACCAATTCCTGATCTTACAAAGTTGGTTGTACCAACGCGTTTATAATTAATCAAACCAAAAACACTTCCTGTTCCGGCAAGTCCGCGTGTCATTATACCTCCGTTATAGGTAACAGTGGAACCGGAAAGATTAAGAACATTTGTTGCGCCACCAGGTTTAGTATTGTTGCAGAAATTAATAATACCACCTGCCTGAAGGAAGTTGCTCTTGGCATTTAATGTTACCACGTCATTAGAAACGACTGTATCATTATAAAGATATATAGTACCTCCATTTATGGTACAAGGACCATTGAAATTTACGGTTGCAGCACCCGGATTTGTTTTGATTGACAGGGTACCATTATTTATAAAAAATGCGCCATTAAAATTAGCGTCCAGTGTTCCTGCAATAGCTGAAAGTGAAGTAGTGCCTCCGGTTATTGAATCAACACCATTTACCGTAATTGACAAACTGTGTCCGTTAATTGCCTGACCCGGAATACAATTGAAGTAATTCGTTCCCTCTGATATTATCAGGTTACCCCCAATATTATATATTTCATTTCCTGCTGCTACACTAGAGATAAAAAAATCACCGGGGCCACCATATATTTTCATATTACCTCCAACGGATACTTTTACAACTGCAGTATTTGGTACACCTGAAAAAGAACTCATCATAGAAATAGAAAAGTGGTCAATAGCAGGATCAGCAAAGGAGGAGAAATTTATATCAAGGTATCCTGTAAGGGTTAGTTTAACAGTATCAGCATCTATATTACATCCGTAGTGAAGGATAAAATCATTATCAGAATAATTGAGGTTGACTCCTGAAAATACTGCAGTTCCTGCATTAGCACTTTCCGTATTATATATACCATAAAATTCTGATGACAAGTGGTAGATATTATTGAAATTGAAAGTAAGATCGCCTGTTCCATTATGTATGCAATGAATTACACCATCATTATCCAACTTTACATTTTGCCCGTTGAAAGTAAAGTTGCCATCACCATCCTGCATTCCTGCAAAGTAGCTGTTGCTTCCACTTACTATTAAACTATCTCCAACAGTTAGTGTAGTATTTCCGTTTCCCTGGTCTTTAACACGCAATTCTCCGTACACATAAAGTTTACCACTAATAATAATATTCAGAGTGGAATTGGAATTATCAAGAAAAGTAAGACTTGAACTGCCGATAGTGAGGTTGCCGAGAATCTGTTTTGTTGATCCCAGGCCTGTGTTATTCCAGTAAGAACCATTACCGTAATTTAAAATAACATGACCAAAGCTGGAACTCACACCAGCAATTAATGAGGTGGAATTAGCTGACCATTTATCAATCCTGATTGTACTGGTGGCTCCGAAAGATTCAGTACCGTTAAATATAGTTGAGGATGCAATCGAATTAGTATTGTGAATGTAAGTACCTCCATTCTGTACGGCAAATACTCCTGATACGGTAATAACAGTATTGGAGCCACTACCACACTGCAGAACTCCACCTGAAGTAACATTTACTGATTTAATATTTGCATTAGCAGTTACGGTTACAGTTTTACCTGAGCAGATTACAACCGAATCAGTGGAAGTTGGCACGGAGGCTGAGGATCCAGAACAACTGGAAGTGGACCAGGTACTGCTTGAACTCCAGTTGCCGGTTTGACGTGAATAAAAGGTAGCACTAAACGATTCAGTAAAAGCTGAAATAAGTAATAAAGTGATTAAATAAAAATGTGTCTTTTTCATAATAGGTATTCGCATTAAAATAGTGAGTAATTCAGGATATTACCCTTTTGAGTATTGAAACCGGTAAGAATCCTGTGGTGGAGGATGGAATAGTGATTTATTTAATTTTAACGCAAATTATTCCTTTTCCCAAAGCCAGTCAAGTATTATGGCTCTGAAATCCGCCACCCATCTATATTACAGGGTAAACGCCGGTTTTTACCTGACCAGTTTTCCTATGAAAACAACTATTAACAATTCTGTTGTTTGCGTGTTGTTTTTAATGTCTTCTTTTTTCGTTTTTTGTATTGATAAAGTGCATTCACAAGCTACCTTGTTTCAATTATTCGATAAGGGTCAGCAGTGTTGATTTGAAGAGGTATTTAGTGAAGATTCTGATTCATATGGAAAAAATGGATGACTGCCAATCCACAGGGAAATCCACTTAAAGGAAAAACGGAGAATGAATCACAGGATTATTATTCTGTTGGAAGTAATATCCGTTTCAGCATATGTTTAGCTTTTTCTGATAAGGTATTTCACTGATCGGTTAAAAAGAAATTCTAATTGAAGAAGAAACAACGGATGATTGTTTCGGTAAATTATTCCGGTGATAAAAAGCAGTTGAAAGGCAGTTCTTATTTTGATCGAAGTCCCGTTATTTATATATATAAATCTTCCTGCAGACTGATACAGCAGCGAACAGTGGATGCATCATCAGTTACGGTATTGAAAGACCTTCCCGAAGAATTACTTTTTATTCTTTTGCAGAATGGAATATATATATTGGCTGACAGTTTGAATGAACCACGTTAAACAATAAAGAATATGTTTTCAGAATCTGAATATAAGCGGAAAAATTACTTCAGATTTATTTTCTGACCTGTACTTACCGATTGTCCCGGCATCATATTATTACAGCGGTAAAGTTTGCTGAGTTTAACACCATACTGTTGCGAAATGCTCCATAGTGAATCACCATCTTTTGCAATATGTGATTCCTGCTGCGCAATAGTACGTTTCGGCTTCAGATAAATGATCATACCTTCTTTTAAAACATCGTTCTTATCTGCATCATTATATTTTAAAACCTGCCACAACATCATCTCTTTCTTTTTGGAAATGCTAAACCAGGTGTCACCTTTCTCAGCAATCATATAAGGCACTTCATTTATATAACCTGCAGGAGCAAGAGCCGGTTCTTTGTAAAACAAACTTTCTTTCCGGGTGTTGGTTACAGGTTCCGTATTGTTTGATGATGCAACAGAAGTATTTTTCTCTTCTGAAATTATCTTTTTTTCTTCCTCACGTCTTGATTTTTCATTAACAGCAACATTTTTCGCTGAAGAACCTTCTTTACAAACAGGAAGATCTTTTCCCTCATCAAGCAGATTTAAATTATATCGTTCAATGAGATCAATCAGTTTAAAAGCATATTCCGGGTTTGTTGCATAACCTGCTTTTTTCAGTCCACGTGCCCAACCTTTGTAGTCAGTAATATCCAGCGAAAAAAGAAAATCATAACGTTCTCTGTTATGAAGGAAGTCAGAATGATCTTCAAATGATAATAAAGGGTTTTCATATTTACGGAAGCATTCATCCCTCTCATCATCATCCTGGTGATAAGTGTCACCATTCCAGGTAGTATGGCATTTTATTCCGAAATGATTATTGGCATTATGCGCAAGAGGACTGTTTCCGCAATCAGATTCAAAAATGGCCTGAGCAAGGGTGATACTGGCAGGCACTTTTTTCTCTTTCATATTTACAACAGCCAGTTCTTTATACAACGATATATATTCCTCAGCACTCATCCGACGGGCACTGGTTTGAGCATTCGCTGTAAAAACGCAGAATGTGAGAAATAATATATAAAGGATACGAAACCACATAGTTCAAGAAGTTTATGCAAAGCTAATAACAGAACACGTTACAATTGAGGTAATATCTTCAGCGTACTAACAGTAACGTGTTAATTGAATTTTAAGTACGGAAATGATTTTCAGAGGGAAGTAAAAGGAATATTTCTAACGCAACTTCATCAGGTTATCTGTAACAAAATTTATTTTTTCAGCTTCATAAGGAAGATATTGAAGACCTCCGGTATGAAGAGCCAGAACCTTTAATCCGGACGATAATACACCATTATTAGCCAGGTCTTCCAATGCATAAAATAATTTCCCGGTGTAAACAGGCTCAATCCGGAATTCATTATCACTGTTAAAACGTTCTACAAACGCCAGCAACTCCGGTTTTGTTTTAGCATACCCGCCGAAATGATAGGAGCCATTCAAAATATATTTACCCTGTTTTTCATCTGTGAGCCACTGACGGATGCCGGCATCAACTGCCACACATTCTTTCAGTACACTGATACCTAATGCACGCTGATTTTCTCTGAGTGATCTCGTTACTCCTGCAAGCGTGGCTCCGGTACCGCATGCCATTGCAATAACATCATAAGGTGCTGTAATTTCAGTTAGAATAGTTTCACATCCTTTAACACCATTTTCATTACTTCCACCTTCAGGAATGCAATAACAATCCGGAAAATTATTCTGCATATAACGGATGTCACGGTATAATCTGAATTCTTCCCTGCTGATGTAATGCAGCTCCATCCCATCGTCTTTAGCCCTGGATAAAGTAACATTAAGTTGATCGGTTTCTTCTCCTCTTATAATCCCAACAGATGTAATATCATGATCTCTGCATGCACGGGCAGTTGCTGCAATATGATTGGAATATGCTCCACCCATAGTTGCGATGGTTTTAAATCCCAGTGTCTTTGCTTCTTTAATGTTAAACTGTAGCTTAAATAACTTATTCCCTCCTGATATAAAATCAAAAGCATCCAGCCTCAATACATCGATTCTGATTCGACCGACATGGAGCTGTACAGGATTTATTTTTAAAACAGGAAGCATTTATGCAAAAAAACAACTTTTAATGGAGTATAAGATGCTGTGCTTTTTTAAAAGAAGTAATTTTGCCAACAGAGATTTCAACTATTCCCGGTACTAACAATTATGGCATTTTATGATAAATTTGAAAAGGAAGACTATTACCTCACACCTGATGGTTTTATCGTTTTCACAGAAGCTTATCATTTAAAAAGAGGATATTGTTGTCAGAGCGGATGCCGTCATTGTCCATGGAAAAAAAAGCAGGAGAATAAAAAAAGCGGTGAACAATCAGCATCTCAATAAAATATATTTTAAACGATTTGATTAATTAACTGTCAATGGCCCTCCAAAACGCATATTAATTTTTCATTCTTAATACTTCATCATTCATTATAAGTCTCATTATTAATTCTTCATTCTTAATCCTTCATTAAAAAGGTATGGTTATTACTGAAAAACTTGATCTTACAAAAACTAAAACCCCAACCGGTACAACACTAACCTGTAAAGGCTGGATTCAGGAAGCGGCATTGCGGATGTTACATAATAATCTTGATCCTGATGTTGCCGAACGACCGGAAGATCTGATTGTATATGGTGGAACAGGAAAAGCAGCAAGGAATGTGGAAGCATTTCATCTTATTGTGAAAGCATTGCGGGATTTAAATGATGATGAAACATTGCTGATTCAAAGTGGAAAAGCTGTTGGGATATTACCAACTCATAAAGATGCTCCTCGTGTAATCATTAGTAATTCTCAACTGGTTCCGCATTGGGCTACCTGGGAAAATTTCCGTAAGCTGGAAGATAAAGGATTAACTATGTACGGTCAGATGACTGCAGGTTCCTGGATATATATAGGCTCGCAGGGAATAGTGCAGGGAACATATGAAACATTTGCAGAAGTGGCACGCCAGCATTTTGGTGGTTCTTTAAAAAATACGTTGAACGTTACTGCCGGTTTAGGTGGAATGGGAGGAGCACAACCGCTTGCAATTACAATGAATGGCGGAACCTGTCTTGCTGCTGAGATGGAAGGATGGCGCGCGGAGAAAAGGATTCAGACTAGATATCTCGATTATATATATCACAATCTGGATGAAGCAATTGATAAAGCTGTTGAAGCGAAGAATAAAGGGGAAGCAGTATCTATTGCATATATTGGTAATGTTATTGATCTGCTGAAGCGTTTGCTGGAAAGAAATATTACTCCCGAAACATTAACTGATCAGACTTCTGCACATGATGAGCTAGTGGGTTATTTTCCTGAAGGTCTTTCCGTTGAAGAAGCAAAAGTATTACGTAACTCCAATCCTGATCGATATATAAAGTTGAGTAAAACAAGCATGGTGAAACATGTGGAGCTGATGATTGAGTTACAAAAACGTGGTGCTGTTACTTTTGATTACGGAAATAATCTTCGTGGACAGGCATTGTCAATGGGTTTAAACAATGCATTTGATTTTCCGGGATTTGTCCCTGCTTATATCCGTCCGTTGTTTTGCGAAGGTAAAGGTCCTTTCCGTTGGGCTGCATTAAGTGGTGATCCGGAAGATATATATACAACAGATAAAAAAATTCTCGAACTGTTTCCTGAAAATGAATCATTGCACCGCTGGATTAAACTTGCACAGGAGCGTATTGCATTTCAGGGATTACCTGCACGCATCTGCTGGCTCGGACAGGGAGAGCGCGAGAAAGCAGGACTTGCATTTAATGAACTCGTAAGAACAGGAAAGGTGAAAGCACCATTGGTGATCGGACGTGATCATCTCGATTGTGGATCTGTTGCCTCACCAAACCGTGAAACAGAAGCGATGAAAGATGGTAGTGATGCAATTGCTGATTGGCCGGTATTAAATGCACTTATTAATACTGCAGGAGGTGCAAGTTGGGTTTCACTGCATCATGGTGGTGGTGTTGGAATTGGTTACTCAATTCATGCAGGTATGGTAATTGTCGCCGATGGAACCGATGCTGCTGCTGTACGATTGAAAAGAGTTTTACATAATGATCCTGCTATGGGTGTAATCCGCCATCTGGATGCTGGTTATGATATTGCGGAAGACACAGCCCGTAAACACAGACTCGATATAAGGGAACGACTTAAATAATTTTTACTTTACTTTTTATATATGAACAAAAAACAGGGGAATATTTTATATATATTCTTATTTATATCATGCATGTTGTTTTATTCATGCGGTAACAAAAAGAAATCAGAAGAGAAAAGTCAGTCAGCCCAGGGAGCCAAAGGTCCGGTTCCTGTGGAAGGAATGGTTTTGGTTGCAAGATCATTATCCAATGAAGTACGAACTTCCGGAACAGTGATGGCATTTGAAGAGGTGGAACTGCATCCGGAAACATCAGGACGTGTCACTAAAATTTTATTTACCGAAGGAAGTAAGGTGAATAAAGGTGATCTGCTGATAAAAATTAATGATGAAGATCTACAGGCACAACTTGGTAAAACAGTATCGCAGATTAAACTATCTGAAGAACAGTTGAAACGCCAGGATCAATTGCTGAAAATAAGTGCTACAAGTCAGCAGGAGTACGATATCACTGCAAATCAACTAAGCAGTTTAAAAGCTGATGCAGATATTATCCGTTCATCAATTAATAAAACAGAAATAAGAGCACCATTTAAAGGAACAATAGGATTGCGTTATGTAAGTGAAGGAAGTTATGTAACACCTGCATCACAAATTGCAGCTATACAGAATATCGATCCGGTAAAAATTGATTTCTCTGTTCCTGAAAAATATTCATCAACGGTAAAAAAAGGCGATGTAGTAGTTCTCACAAATGATGAATCAGGAAAAGATTTTAAAGGTAAAGTGTATGCTGTTGAGCCAAAGATTGATGAAGGAACACGTACACTTAAGATAAGAGCAATCTGTGAAAATAATAACGGTGAAATTGTTCCGGGTTCTTTTGTGAAAGTAGTGTTACAGCTTGATGAAATTAACGATGCACTTCTTGTTCCTACACAAGTGTTGATTCCTGTTCTCAAAGGACAGAATATATATGTAGCAAGGAACGGAGCTGCACAGGCTGTTCCTGTTAAAACAGGCATCCGTACCGATTCAGAAATTCAGATTACAGAGGGACTTCAGGCTGGTGATACTATTCTTACAAAGGGAATTATATCACTCAAACCAAACACACCTGTTAATGTTAAAGTAAAATCATCATCTGATAAAACAATAAAAAATTGAGCTTAAGTTCAGTCAGTATAAAACGCCCTGTACTTGCGATTGTAATGTCGCTGGTAATAATTGTATTCGGTGGTATTGCTTTTAAATTTCTTGGTATTCGTGAATATCCTTCCATTGATCCGCCAATAATAACGGTGCGCACAAGTTATACAGGAGCGAATGCAGATGTAATTGAATCGCAGATTACAGAACCTATTGAAAAAGCAATTAACGGAATTTCCGGAGTGCGGAATATTTCTTCGTCAAGTAATCAGGGAACAAGTAATATCACTGTTGAATTTAACCTTGATGCAAATCTTGAAGCTGCAGCAAATGATGTGCGTGATAAAGTTTCACAGGCATTACGACAATTACCACAGGATATTGATGCACCACCTGTTGTTACAAAATCAGATGCAAATTCAGATGCTATTCTTTCACTAACAATTCAAAGTGATAGTAAAAATCAACTGGAGTTAAGTGATTATGCTGAGAATGTAATTGCGGAAAGGTTGCAGACAATTCCCGGCGTAAGTACTACACAGATCTGGGGTCAGAAACGGTATGCGATGAGGATATGGATGGATCCTGCTAAACTTGCTGCAACAGGATTGACTCCATTGGATGTTAAGAGTGCACTCGACAGAGAAAATGTAGAACTTCCTTCCGGGAAAATTGCAGGGAATACAACGGAACTAACTGTTAAAACTGCAGGACGACTTGCTACTGTTGATGAATTTAATAATCTGATCATCCGCACAACCGGTGATAATGTAATACGACTCCAGGATATTGGTTTTGCTAATCTGGGCCCGGAGAATGAAGAAACTATTTTACGTCAGTCAGGTGTGCCAATGGTTGCAGTTGCTCTAGTTCCTCAGCCCGGTTCAAATTATATAGAGATTGCAGATGAATTTTATAAACGTATTGAACAGATTAAAAAAGAAATTCCTCCTGATTATCATCTCAACATTGCTCTTGATAATACACGGTTTGTAAAAAATTCAGTTAAGGAAGTAGAAGAAACTTTGCTCATTGCAATCGGTCTTGTGGTATTGATTATTTTTCTTTTCTTCCGTGATTGGAAAATTGCTGTTCGACCATTAATTGATATTCCGGTTGCTCTCGTCGGTGCATTTTTTATTATGTACATTTTTGGATTCTCAATAAACATTTTAACGCTGCTTGCAATTGTACTGGCAACAGGACTTGTTGTTGATGATGGAATTGTTGTAACGGAAAATATATATAAAAAGGTGGAAGGTGGAATGGACCCACGTGAAGCTGCTTTCAAAGGATCTGCTGAAATATTTTTTGCTGTTGTATCTACATCTATAACACTGGCTGCCGTTTTTCTTCCTGTAATATTTCTTGAAGGTTTTGTAGGTCGTTTATTTCGTGAATTTGGAATTGTAATAGCTGGTGCTGTTCTCATCTCAGCTTTTGTATCGCTTTCACTTACTCCAATGTTAAATGCGAAGCTGCTGAGAAAAAATAAAGGTCATACAAAATTTTATACTAAAACAGAACCGTTTTTCGAATGGATGAACAGAAGCTATGAAAATGGATTGAAAAGATTCATGCAGAAAAGATGGATTGCAGTTGTCATTCTTGTTGTTTCAACTGCCATATTGTTTTTAGTTGGAGGTGAATTGCAGGATGAACTGGCTCCTCTTGACGACAGAAGTTTTATTCGTATGCAGGTTACAGCTCCTGAAGGTTCTTCGTATGAGTATACAGATGCTTTTATGAATAAGCTGGTGAATTTCATTGGTGATTCTATTCCTGAGAAAAGAGTGGCATTAACAGTTACTGCACCAGGTTTCGCAGGTTCCGGAGCTGTGAATACGGGTATGGTTCGATTGGTATTTAGTGAGCCGCAGGACAGAGAAAGATCGCAACAGGAAATTGCAGATTATATTTCTTCAAAAGCAAAATCGTTTCCTGAAGCAAGAGTATTTGTTAATCAGGAACAAACTATTTCTGCCGGTGGTGGTGCAAGTCGTGGAGGTTTTCCTGTTCAGTATGTTTTGCAGGCACCCAATTTTGATAAATTAAGAGATGTGGTTCCCAAATTTATGGATGAAGTAAATAAAAATCCGGTTTTCCAGGGAAGTGATGTCAATCTGAAATTTAATAAACCGGAACTTACTATTAATATTGATCGTGAGAAAGCAAGAAATCTTGGAGTGTCTGTTGTTGATATTGCACAGACATTGCAGCTTTCATTAAGCGGACAACGTTTCAGTTATTTTATAATGAATGGAAAGCAGTATCAGGTGATTGGTCAGCTTGACCGTGCAAACCGCGATGAACCTCTTGATCTGAAATCTTTGTATGTGAGAAATAGTTCCGGTGTTTTAATACAGGTGGATAATCTTGTAACGGTGGAAGAGCAAAGTAGTCCTCCTCAGCTTTTTCATTTCAACAGGTATATGTCAGCTACTGTTTCTGCAGGTCTTGCACCAGGAAAAACTATTGGTGATGGTATTGCTGAAATGGATAAGATAAAAAATAAAGTTCTTGATGATTCATTCAGTACTGCATTGAGTGGTGCATCCCGCGATTTCGCAGAAAGCGGATCTAATATTGTTTTTGCATTGTTACTTGCATTGCTTCTGATCTTTCTGGTGCTTGCCGCGCAGTTTGAAAGTTTTATTGATCCCTTTACTATTATGCTTACCGTACCACTTGCATTTGCAGGTGCTGTGATTTCATTATGGGCGTTTGATCTTACGTTAAATATATTTTCCAAAATCGGAATGATCATGCTTGTTGGCCTGGTAACTAAGAATGGTATTTTAATAGTTGAATTTGCTAATCAGCTTCGCGAAAAAGGTGCTACAAGATCAGAAGCTATTCTTAATGCTGCTGTTGCCCGTTTCCGCCCGATATTAATGACAAGTCTTGCAACCATGCTTGGTGCTTTACCTATTGCACTTGCGTTGGGAGCAGGAGCAAAAAGCCGTGTATCAATGGGAATTGTAATTATTGGAGGTTTATTATTTTCATTGATCTTAACACTCTTTGTCATTCCGGCTATATATAGTTACTTATCACCTAAAAAATTCAGAAAGATTGAAGAATAAATATTTTCTATATATTATTTTATTTTTATCTGTAAATGGATTTGCACAGGAATCGTTAACCCTGCAGCAGGCTATTGAAACAGGATTGAAAAATAATTACTCTATTATTATTCAGAGAAATGAAGCTGCTAAAGCTGTTAATAATTATACACCAGGTAATGCAGGTATGTTGCCGCGTCTCGATGCAACAGTAATTCAGAATAATACCATCACCGATACAAGACAGGAATATACAACAGGAAATATAATTGACCGCAATGGAGCAACTGCTTCTTCATTAAATGCAGATGGCGCTTTAACATGGACTGTTTTTGATGGCTTTACCATGTTTGCTTCTTATAATAAACTAAAGGAGTTGCAGAAGGCCGGTGATATAAATGCACGCATGACAATTGAAGATGCATTGCAGCAGATCATTGCTTCTTATTTTGATGTAGTGAAACAGCAGACTTTGTTACAGGTAATTGATTCGTCAAGAAAAATATCTGATATTAAACTCAATATTGCAAAAACAAGATTTGAAATCGGTGCTGCATCAAAGCTGGATTATTTACAGGCACAAGTTGACAGAAATGCTGATGAGTCTTTATATAAAAAACAAATCGTTACCATTGCTGAATCAAAAATCAGGTTGAACCAATTGCTTGCAAGAAAAGTAGACACTGATTTTTTTCCTGCTGACAGTATCATTGCATCTTCACCGGCAGAGCTTGATCAATCATTAAGCAAAGCACTTTCTGATAATTCACAATTAAAGATTGCAGGAAGTAATCTGGAAATTGCGCGACTCACCATTCGTGAATGGAAAGGACAACGGTGGCCAACAATCGATTTAAATGCAGGGTATAATTATTCGCAGTCTTCATCAGAAGCAAGTCTTGTGCAGGAAAATAAAAGCAATGGTTTGAATTATGGCTTTACTGTTAGATGGAATCTTTTCAATGGATTTACTTTGAATTCAATAATTAAGAATGCAAAACTGGATTATAATTCTTACATGATCCGGCTTGATGAAATTAAATCTTCCGTTGATGCAGAAACACGTATTGCATGGCAGCAGCTACGAAGTAATCTCGAAATTGTAACACTCGAACAACAGAATGCATTGCTTGCAAAGGAAAATATTAATCTTGCTATTGAACGTTTTCGTGTGGGCTTAACGGATGAACTGCAATTAAAGGAAGCACAACAATCATATACAGAAGCATTGAACCGGTTGGTCGGTGTGCAGTATGATGCGCGTATTTCTCAAACTACACTGCAACGTATTACCGGAACTCTTATTCAGTAATGCCGTATTTTTTTGAAAGCAGATTACACTGGTAAGTTTAAAAAGTCCTGATTTTTTCAAATTATTCAGAAAATAAAAATGCTGATTTAAAAAATATTTAATCAAATGATTAAAATGTTTGATTAATTATTTATATTTGCAGCGGAAATGGCAAAAAAGACAGGAAAGGATACTACGGAAGAGAAGATTATGATAGCTGCGAGGAAAGTGTTTCTGAGCAAGGGTTATGCAGCTTCCCGAACGCGTGATATTGCAGAAGAAGCCGGAATTAATCTTGCATTGCTGAACTATTATTTTAAGAGCAAGGAAAAACTGTTCGATATAATAATGCTGGAAAACCTGAAGCATTATGCTGGTGGAATAATGCACGTTGTTAATGATGAAGCTACTACAATCGACAGGAAAATTGAATTGATAGTGGATCAGTATATCACTAATCTTATTGCAATGCCTGACCTTCCGATTTTTGTTCTCAGTGAGTTGCGCAATCATCCACAGAAATTTATTAAAATAGTTCAGGGTGATAAAAAATTATCTGATTCTGTTTTTGTAAAGCAATATCTGCAACTGGTAAAAAATAAAAAAGCAGTGAAGATGCATCCGATGCATTTGTTTGCCAATATTATCGGATTGTCAGTGTTTCCTTTTGTAACTGCACCTGTATTAAAAGGAATCGGAAATGTTACACAAGAGCAGTTTCTGGATTTAATGGCAGAAAGAAAGAAGATGATTCCCAAATGGATTTCGATGATGATATATAATAAATGAAATTATGAAAACTACCTGGACAGTTTTTACTCTATTGATGATTGCTGCATGCAATAAAAATACGTTAACCTATGATGCTTCAGGAGCATTTGAAGCAGTAGAAACTATTGTTTCATCAGAAGCCTCAGGTGTACTGAAGGAGTTTAATGTAGAAGAAGGACAGGTGCTTCAGGCCGGTCAGCAGGTTGGTTATGTTGATTCATTACAACTCTTTCTTAAGAGAAAACAATTGCAGGCACAGATAGCAGCAGTGCTCAGTCGTAAACCAGAAATAAATTCTCAGGTTGCAGCGCTTCGTCAACAGTTGAAATCTGCAGAGAAGGATCAACAACGATATATTACACTTGTGAAAGGTGATGCTGCTCCGCAGAAAAAACTGGACGACATAAACACTCAGGTGGAAATGCTGAAGTCACAGATATCAGCCATTGAATCTTCTTTAAATATCGCTTCAAAAAGTATTACTGAAGAAGCTCAACCTGTTTCTGTACAGATTGAACAGATCAATGATCAACTGTTGAAATGTAAATTGATAAATCCTGTTAACGGAACAGTGCTCGTTAAATATGCCGAACCAAATGAAGTAACAACAACAGGAAAGCCTCTATATAAAATTGCAGATATGTCTGTACTCACACTTCGTGCATATATAACAGGAGATCAGTTGGTGAAAGTAAAAACTGGTCAGGAAGTAAAAGTGCTTGTCGACCAGGAAGAAAAAGCAAATACAGTTTATAAAGGAACGGTGGAGTGGATCAGTGATAAAGCAGAGTTTACTCCTAAAACAATTCAGACGCGCGAAGAAAGAGCTGATAAAGTTTACGCAATGAAAATCGCTGTGAAGAATGATGGTTCATTGAAACTGGGAATGTATGCTGAAGTAAATTTCAAATGAAAGCAGTAGTTGCCACAAAGCTGGTTAAAACATATAATAAGGGAACTGTTACAGCAGTTGATGATGTTTCATTTACTGTAGAGCAAGGAGAAATTTTTGGTTTGATTGGTCCTGATGGTGCAGGTAAAACAAGTATTTTCCGGATGCTTACTACATTATTACTTCCTGATGGTGGAAGTGCTTCTGTAGAAAATTTTGATGTTGTTAAGGATTATAAAACTATCAGGGAAAGAGTAGGGTATATGCCTGGTAAATTTTCGTTATACCAGGATCTTACAGTGGAAGAAAACCTGAATTTCTTTGCAACAGTTTTCGGAACTAACATTGAAGAAAATTATGATCTCATAAAAGATATATATATACAGATTGAACCGTTCAAAAAAAGAAGAGCAGGTAAATTGTCTGGTGGTATGAAACAGAAACTCGCTTTATGTTGTGCATTGATACATCGTCCGTCAGTTTTATTTCTTGATGAACCAACAACAGGAGTGGATGCTGTATCAAGAAAAGAATTCTGGGAAATGCTGAAACGACTGAAGCAACAGGGAATTACTATTCTTGTTTCAACTCCTTATATGGATGAAGCCACTTTATGCGACAGGATAGCATTGATCCAGGAAGGAAAAATTCTTTCTATTAATACACCGCAGGCAATTATTGATTCTTATCCCACAAAATTGTATGCTATTCAATCACCTGCCATGTATCAGTTGCTGAAGGATCTGAGAGTTTATGAAAATACATTATCCGGTTTTGCTTTTGGTGATACGGTGCATCTTGCTCTTAAAGTTGATAGTGATGATAAACATAAGGAAGTGATAAATTATCTACAGCAGAAAAAGCATACTGATATTTCTCTGCAACAGATAGAACCAGGAATTGAGGATTGTTTTATTCAGTTGTTAAGTAAGTAAAAGCAGTTCAGCATGGAACCCGTTATACAAACAACAAAACTTACCAGGAAGTTTGGCGATTTTACTGCTGTGAATGAAATTACGTTTGATGTTTTCCCTGGTGAAATTTTCGGATTTCTGGGAGCAAATGGTGCCGGTAAAACAACAGCCATGAAAATGCTTTGTGGTTTGTTAAAACCTACATCAGGACAAGCAAAAGTTGCAGGATTTGATATATATAAAAATACGGAGGACATCAAAAAAAACATCGGTTACATGAGTCAGAAGTTTTCTTTGTATGAAGATCTTTCTGTATTTGAGAATATCCGGTTTTATGCCGGTGTATATGGTTTGCGTAATAAAGAAATTAAAGAAAAGAGTGAGCAGTTGCTGGAGCGTTTGAAATTGCAGGAGTATGCTAAGAAGCTCGTTGCAGATTTACCATTAGGATGGAAACAGAAGCTGGCATTTTCAGTAGCTGTTATTCATGATCCCCAAATTGTATTTCTGGATGAGCCAACAGGCGGAGTGGATCCTGTTACAAGAAGACAGTTCTGGGATTTGATCTATGAAGCATCAGAAAGAAAGACTACCATTTTTGTTACCACACACTACATGGATGAAGCGGAATACTGCAACAGGGTTTCGATGATGGTGGATGGAAGTATTGAAGCACTGGATACACCTGCTGCTTTAAAGAAAATATATAAAGCAGATTCTATGGATGAAGTATTCCGTGAACTGGCCAGGAAAGCAGTACGTACAGCAGATTGAAATTCAATTTGAAGATTTGAAAATTTGAAGATTTAAAAATGCCCAATATGCTCTATCACCTTTTAGAAATATATAAACACTCCGAACTCCGAACTAATAACTCCGAACTAAACACTCCGAACTAATTGAAACAATTCCTCACTTTCATTAAAAAAGAATTTGCTCACGTATTTCGTGATCGGAAAACATTATTGATGTTATTCGGATTGCCTGTTGTGCAGATTGTTTTATTTGGTTTTGCATTAAGTAATGAAGTGAAAAATACCAGTATTGTAATTGCTGATTATGCAAAGGATGAAGCATCGCAACAATTAACCCGTAAAATAGAAGCCAGCAACTATTTTGTAACTACGAAGGAATTAAAAAGTGCTGCTCAACTGGAAGCTGCTTTTAAGGAAGGAAAGATTCACATGGCTGTTATTTTTCCTGTTAACTTTAACAATGATATGATGCATTCAGGTAAAGCACAGTTGCAGATTATTGCAGATGCATCTGATCCTAACATGGCTACTACATTAACCAGTTACATGAATGCTATTGTGCGTGATTATCTTCTTGAAAAAAATAAAGGAGTTAATATTCCTCTTGCAATTATTCCTGAAGTGAAGATGTTGTATAATCCCGAATTGCGTGGAGCACCGAATTTTGTTCCGGGAGTAATGTCGCTCATATTAATGTTGGTTTGTGTGATGATGACTTCCATTTCAATTGTGCGGGAGAAAGAAAACGGAACGATGGAAATACTTCTGGTATCACCTTTTAAACCATTATTGGTAATTGTTTCCAAAGCCATTCCATACCTGATACTTTCCGTTGTGAATGTTACTTCTATCCTATTATTAAGTGTATATATATTGGATGTACCTGTTAAAGGGAGTATTGTTTTGTTATTTTCAGAAAGTATTCTTTTTATTATTACTGCTCTTTCTTTAGGAATACTCATCTCTACGAAAACCTCCTCACAACAGGCAGCTATGATGATTTCACTGATGGGAATGATGCTTCCAACTATGTTGTTTACCGGTTTTATGTTCCCTATTGAAAACATGCCTTTACCGTTGCAGATTATTTCACACATTGTACCATCTCACTGGTATTATATTATTGTGAAAGCGGTGATGATAAAAGGTCTGGGATTTTCTTCTGTATGGAAGGAGACTTTGATTCTACTTGGAATGACATTATTTTTTCTTGCAGTAAGTCTGAAGAATTTTAAAATCCGCCTGGCATGAGAACACTTCGATTTTTATTACAAAAAGAATTCCGACAGATATTCAGAAACAAGTCGTTGTTACCGATGTTATTTATTGCACCAATCATTCAGCTAATCATCCTCCCTTTTGCTGCTGATTACGAAGTGAAGGATGTTGCAATAGCGGTTGTTGATCATGATCACTCTCCGTATTCTGCAAAATTAATTAATGCAGTTTCTTCGTCAGGATATTTTAAACTCATTGCGTATCCAACATCATATAAGGATGCCTATCGTTTAATTGAAAGTGATAAAGCAGATATCATATTGGAGATTCCTCAGCATTTTGAAAGAAATCTCATTCGTGAAGGAAGTCAGCCTTTATATATAGCCGTAAATGCTATCAACGGAACAAAAGCAGGTTTAGGTGGTGCATATCTCAATTCTATTATTGGTGATTATAATAATTCTATCCGTATGGAATGGTTGCCTGATATCCGTTCTAATACAACTGCAACAGTAGAAGTAGTTTCATCAAACTGGTATAATCCATTAATGAATTATCATGTGTTTATGGTTCCCGGTATTCTTGCAATTCTGGTTACTATGGTTGGTGGATATATGTCAGCTTTAAATATTGTTAAGGAAAAAGAAATTGGTACTATTGAACAGATAAATGTAACGCCAATAAAAAAATATCATTTTATTTTAGGCAAGCTGATTCCGTTCTGGGTGATTGGTATGTTTGTTTTTACTGTTGGATTACTTGGTGTTGCACGTTTTGTATATGGTATTGTACCGGTTGGAAGTTTATTACTCTTATATAGTTTCCTGGCAGTTTATCTTGCTTCTATTCTTGGATTTGGATTATTGATTTCCACATTTGCGGAAACACAACAGCAAGCCATGTCAATTGCTTTCTTTTTTATTATGATTTTTAACCTGATGAGCGGATTGTTTACTCCAATTGAAAGTATGCCTCATTGGGCACAAATGATTGCATGGTGTAATCCGGTAAGTTATTTTAATGAAGTAATGCGTATGGTTGTATTAAAAGGAAGTACTTTTAACGATGTTAAACACCATCTTTTGATTGTAGTGGTAATTGGAGTGATCTTAAATACGTGGGCAATTTTGAATTACCGGAAAACATCAGGATAATAAAATAGTTATAGTTGATTTGATTTTATATCAATTATAAAACTTTGCTGATTTTCTTTTCTTCGGCCGTCAATATTTAAACAGAATTGCACAACTTTTTTCAGTGTAGAGTAAGAACTGGGTTTCTTGATAAAATAATCTGCACCTTTCTTACTGGCTAACTGTAAAAAAGCATCCTCAATACTTGTAGAGAACATTGCAATCGGTGTTGAGGAAAAACGTTCTGACCGTCGTAATTCCTGCAGACAATCCAACCCATTTTTACCTGGCATGTTAATATCAAGCATAATTAAATCAGGAAGCACTTCTTGCTTATCCAGTATTAAAAGCAGGTCGTCTGCGCAATCAGCGGTAATTAGTTGTGTTTCCTTGTTCACTTCCCGAAGTGCTGATTCAAACAGAAAGCGATCATCAGCATCATCATCAGCAAGAACTATTTTAATTGAGGTAGTCATAAAAGAGATTAATTGTCAGGTGCACAAAGATAGGTCAATAGTTAAAGTACCGTATACGGGTTTTCCCTGATTTTTAAGAAATTGTAGTAAAGATAACCAGGTATATTGAACCTATCGGATACATTTGGACTGTTAAGTTAAAAATCGTGGATAGAATACGGATTTACCATATTGAGGATTATAAGATAATGAGAGATGGAATTAAATTTCTTCTCACGCAGGATACAGACCTGGAACTCGTTGGCAGTTCTGCTAACCCTGATGAATTGTTCACATTTCTGAAAGACAATCCGGTTGATGTTCTGATTCTGGATATTTTTCTTGATAATATGGAGGATATAAAAAGTACCAACGGATTTGAAATCTGCACAAAAGTAAAAGAAGATTTTCCTAACGTGAAGGTGGTGACACATTCTGCCTATACAGATGCTGAAAAAGTATCCAGAATGATTAATGCAGGGGCTTCAGGTTTTGTTTCTAAAAAATCAGGGTATGAAGAGTTGATTTTTGCAATAAAAAGAGTGCATTCAGGTGCGCGTTATATCAGTGTGGATGCAGCAAAGAATCTGAAGAACCTGAATAAGTTTCTTGAAGGTATGGAAGAAACATTAAAAACAGAAAATGAATTTCTCACCAATCGTGAAATGGAAGTATTATTTTTACTTGCTAAAGGATATTCAACCCGTGAAATTGCTGCTTCATTGTTTATTAATGAAAGAACGGTGGAAACACATCGCAAAAATATGGTGGAAAAAGCCAGGGTGAAAAATACAGTTGAACTGGTTGCTTATGCCGTCGGACGCGGTTTATTAAAAGTATAATTTATGCATGACCAATTACAGGCTATCAGGAAATTAGGGGAGTTGTCTAATGATGGTGTGTTTATTTATAACATCATCGACAATAAACTTATATATATAAATAAAAATTTTTCTGATGTATTTAAAGTCACAGGCAAAACCTATGATGAGCAGGCAGATTTGATATATGCCAGCATGCTTACTGAAGATAGCACATGGTTACATGCAAGATATGAAGAGCTGGTGGAGAAGGGAAGTCTGGGGGATGCAGAATTTCGTTTAAAGTTTGATGACGGTTTAACACATCATTTTTCATGCGATGCATTTTTGATTACTGATGGAGATGTTGTGGGCATTGTTAAAGATGTAACACAGCTTAAAGAACATGAAAACTATATTGTTGAATACACAGCAAAGAAGGATGCATTTCTTGATATGATTACCCATAATCTTTCCGGACCACTTGTTATTTCACTCGACATATTAAAGTGGATGCAGCAACCGGGAAGAAATA